>DATCTV010000034.1:300000-392564 GCA_036567785.1 Desulfomonilia bacterium
CGAGGAAGTTCGTCGACAAAGAACTCAAGCCTATTGCCGCACAGCTCGACAAGGACCACAGGCATTCGGATGCCATTATTGCACAAATGGCCGAGATGGGCTTCATGGGTGTGGCGGCACCGTGCGAATACGGCGGGGCGGGCATGGATTATCTTGCTTATGCACTGATACTGATAGAAATATCCCGTGGATGCGCTAGCACGGGCGTCATCATGTCGGTCAACAATTCCCTTTACGGCTTTCCGGTTAAAACATTCGGCTCTGAAGAGCAGAAAGTAAAATTCCTCACCCCTGTTGCATCCGGGGCATCACACGGCTGCTACGGGCTTACCGAAGCAGGAGCCGGCTCGGATGCCGGATCTTTGAGGACGACAGCAGTACTTGACGGTGATTCATGGATAATAAACGGCGAGAAAAAATTCATAACAAACGGCAATATCGCAAAATATGCCGTTGTTGCCGCAATAACAGATAAGGATAAAGGTTCGAAAGGCATCAGCCAGTTCATTATCGATCTTGAAAACACACCGGGTTTTTCAGTTGGCAAGATTGAAGAAAAGATAGGCATAAGAGCCTCCGGCACTTCTGAACTGGTATTCGTCGATGCCAGGGTTCCGAAAGACGCCATAATGGGTGAGCGGGGACACGGCCTGAGACAGATGCTCATGACGCTAAACTCCGGCAGGATAGGCATCGCATCGCAGGCCTGCGGAATAGCAAAAGCCTGTCTGGAAGAGGCGGTGGAATATTCAAAGGAAAGGGTTCAGTTCGGTAAACCCATTTCCGAACTGCAGGCACTGCAGTTCAAGATGGCTGACATGGCGATGAGAATTGAAGCTTCCGAACTGCTGATAATGAAAGCGGCATGGCTCGAGAGCAACGACATGCCTTTCGAAAAGGAAGCCGCCATGGCGAAATGCTTCGCAGGCGACACGGCAATGGATGCTGCTATCGAAGGCGTGCAGATATTGGGCGGTTATGGCTATACGACAGAGTATCCGATGGAGCGCCACATGCGTGACGCCAAGATAACGCAGATATACGAGGGCACAAACGAGATCATGAGAGTGGTCATTGCAAGGAGCCTTCTCGGCAAACGCTGATAAACATTATCGTGCCAAGCTTTAACGATAAAGGCCTCAGGAAACAATCCTGCGGCCTTTTCTTTTTTCCGGAATATATTCGGTTCGGCTCCTGGCGCATATACTTAAGGGTATCCCGTCAGCTTTCCTTGACCTTGAAAGATTCGCCGTATTTCCTTTTGTAATATTCAAGTCTGTCTTCAATGTTCTGGCCTGATAATGCCGGTTCGCTTCTTACGGGTGCACTTTCCTTTTTTCGTTGTACAGGCTGTTTCCTGCTGGGTTCTTCCCGCGGGGATCCTTTTTTTGTACGGGGAGCAGATTTCTCTCTGGGTGCAGGTCTTCGGCTTTCGTTCTTAGCCGGTCTCCCGGGTTTTTTACCGGTTCTGCCATGCCCAGTCTTTGAGCCACGATACCTTGCTGACCGTGACGGCAGGATATAGTCCCTCACAATCAGATCGTCATCCGGCCAGATGACAGGAATCTTCATGCCTATAAGCTCTTCGATTGCTTCAAGGCTGTGGACGAAGCGGTCGCAGGCAATTGCTATGGCCTTACCTTCTTTTCCTACGCGGGCGGTCCGGCCTATCCTGTGAACATAATCCTCAGGGTCTTCAGGAAGGTCGTAATTGATGACCAGCGGCAGATCCGCAACATGCAGCCCCCGTGATGCGACGTTTGTCGCTACCAGAAATTTGAGATGTCCTTTTTTAAGGTTTTCAATGAGCCGTGACCTTTTTTTCTGCGGCAGATCGCCTATGATATATTCACTCGGGAAACCGTTTTCTTCAAGCCTTTCGGTTACCCTGACAGCCTCATCTTTTGTGTTGGTAAAAATTATTGCAGCCTTCGGATTTTCCTGTTTAAGGATTCCCAGGAGAAGACCGAATTTGTCTTCGGAGCTTACGTGATAGAGTTCCTGCGTTACCGAATCGACGGTCACTGTCTCGGGCGACATCTCGATCTCGATGGTTTCGTTCATGTGCTCCCACGATAGTTCCCTTGCGCGGTAGCCAAGGGTAGCGCTGAAAAGCATTGTCTGGCGTTTATTGGCAGGCGGCAGCTTTTTGAGAATTCTTCTTATGTCAGGCAGGAACCCCATATCGAAAAGCCTGTCCGCCTCGTCTATTACGCATATTGAATACTGCTTTAAGTCTATTTTCCTCTGGTTGATGAAATCGAGAAGCCTGCCCGGTGTTGCAACAATGATCCGGGCGCCTTCGCTGATGGCCTTTTCCTGAGGGTCATAGCTGCTTCCGCCATAGACGACGCAATTATTTATTCCCGTATGCCTTCCCAGGATGTCAGCCTCCCTGCCGATCTGTACTGCAAGTTCACGGGTTGGAGAGATGATCAATGCCTTTTTCTCTTTCAGCGAAGGATCGGTTAACAGCTTCTGATATATTGTGAGAAGAAAGGCGGCCGTCTTTCCGCTGCCGGTCTGTGACTGAACGCAAACATCCCTGCCCTGAAGAGAATCTTTAAGAGTGACCTCCTGAACCGGCAGACACTCTGTATATCCGGCATCAGAAATACCCTCGAGAAGTCTGGAATCAAGCTTGAAGTCTTCAAATTTCATAGTAAATCCGCCGAGTTCATTCTGCAATTCATGGTTTGCCTGTATAGTTTCATAAGCCCGCATATATCACTAAAGAAAAAATATTCCTATGCCGAATGAGATATAGTTAAAGCTGCTGCCGGATATTGAAGCAATCAGCCTGAAATTTCATCAACCTCTCATTGACTGTGTAATATTAATAATGATAATTTGTGACACTCAAATCCTTAACTTCAAGGAGCGCATATGCTTGAAATCAGGTTTCACGGAAGGGGCGGGCAAGGCGCTGTAACGTCGGCTGAACTGATTGCAATCGCCGCTGTCGGAAAAGGCAAATTCGCCCAGGCCTTCCCGAGTTTCGGTCCGGAACGCAGGGGAGCCCCGGTTGTTGCATTCAGCAGGGTCGACGACAAAAAGATACTCATCAGGGCCAAGATATACGAACCCGATGTAGTCGTAGTGCTGGACCCGGGACTTATTACACTGGTCAATCCGCTCGAGGGACTGAAGAAAAACGGCATCCTGATCGTGAACACGAGAAAATCACCGGATGAAATTCTCAATGTTTGCTCGGCGTCGTGCAGGGTGGCCACGGTCAATGCGGATCTGATAGCAAAGGAAGAGCTCGGCAGGGTGATCGTCAATACGACGATGCTCGGTGCGGTCATAAAGGCGACCGGATTCATGAAGATTGAAGATATTCGCGAACCCATACTGGACCGCTTCGGACCAAAGCTCGGGGAGAAAAACCTGAAGGCGCTTGAACGGGCGTACAACGAAGTCGTGATAAAGGAGTAGGCCATGGCAAAACCGATGGAAAAAATATCATGGCAGGAACTGGAAATCGGGGCGGCCGTATCCGAAGTGGGAAACGCCATGGAGTACAAGACCGGCTCCTGGCGGTCATTGAAGCCGGTCGTAAACGCTTCGCAGTGCATCAGATGCGGCGTGTGCTGGATATTCTGCCCGGATACGTCAATTGTAAGGGCGGCCGACGGACACTTCGAGGCCGATCTTGAATACTGCAAGGGATGCGGCATATGTGCGCATGAATGCCCGGTCGGCTGCATCACAATGGTGAGCGAGGAGGAAGTCTAGATGGCCAAGGAAAGAAAAGGAATAGAAGTATCGCTGGCCATATCGGAAGCGGTCTGTCAGGCGGATGTAGATGTCGTAAGCGCATATCCGATAACACCGCAGACGCATATAGTTGAACACCTTTCGGAACTGGTGGCCGACGGCCATCTGGATGCCGAGTTCGTGCCGGTTGAGAGCGAACATTCAGCGATGAGTGTATGCGTGGGGTCTTCCGCAGTCGGGGCGCGATCGTTCACATCCACCAGTTCCCAGGGCCTGGCGCTTATGGCCGAGATATTCTTCATCACATCCAGCCTGAGGCTGCCGGTCGTCATGGCCCTTGCCAACCGCTCACTGTCCGGACCGCTTTCAATCTGGAATGACCACACCGACACCATGATGGTGCGCGACGCAGGATGGATACATGTATTTGTCGACAACGGTCAGGAGGCTTATGATCATATCTTCTGGGCTTTCAGGGTTGCGGAGGACAAGGGTGTAAGACTGCCCGTGGCCGTCAATCTCGACGGTTTCATCATGACACACATGATCGAACCCATCGATTTCGAGGATACGGAACTTATTAAAAAATATCTTCCCCCGCACAGGATGGAAGGGGCGCTGCATCCAGACAATCCCTTGTCCATGGGGTGCTTCGCGATGCCCGAAATGTACACCGAGACCCAGGCGGCGCGTGATCACGCACTGCTGAATTCCTATCCCGTCTGCCTTAAGGCCTGGGACGAATGGGCTGCCCTTACAGGGAGGAAGTATCTTCCCATAGAGACATACAGGACCGAAGATGCTGAGTACTGCATAGTCACGATGGGCTCGTTCGGTGAAACCGCAATGAACGCCATAGACGAACTCCGCGCCGAGGGCGAAAAGGTAGGCGGCATAAGGATAAGATTGTGGAGGCCGTTCCCGTTCGACGATTTCTTCAGGGCCGCGGCCGGAAAGAAATATCTCATAGTCCTGGACAGGGCCATAAGTTTCGGCGGCCCCGGAGGTCCGGTGGCGCTTGAAGTCAGGAACGCGCTTTACAAGAAAACAAAGGCGCCCACGGTCGTGGATTATGTGGCCGGTCTTGCCGGCAGGGATGTGGCTGTTAATGACTTCAAGAAGATCATCCTGGAAGGCAAGGCAAAGGCCGAAAAAGGCAAAACCAAGGGCTATACGCTGTATGGCCTCAGGTCGTCATAAGGAGAAATATTATGGAAAAGTTCTCGGTATTCTCTTCGAGACTGGTTGAAAAGGCGGAATTCTTCACATCCGGCCACCGCGCCTGCCAGGGATGCGCCGAAGCGCTTGCGGTAAGGCATGTTTTGAAGGCGCTCGGCCGCGACACCATTGTTGCCATGTCGACCGGGTGCATGGAAATCATCTCGTCGCCCTTGCCAACAACGGCCTGGAAGGTTCCCTGGATACACGTCGCATTTGAAAACAGCTCGGCTGTCGCAAGCGGATGCGAATCCGGGATGAAGGCCATGATGAGAAAGGGCAAAATCCCGAAGAAGAAGATAAACTTCGTCGGCATGGGCGGTGACGGAGCGACGGCCGACATCGGAATGGGGCAGCTCTCGGGCGCTCTCGAACGCGGCCATGACATGATCTATGTCTGCTACGACAACGAGGCCTATATGAACACAGGTATCCAGCGCTCATCGGAGACGCCTTGGGGAGCAAGCACTACGACAAGCCCCGCGGGCAGGAAATCGATCGGACAGCACACACAGAAAAAGGATATGCCAAAGATAGCGGTCGCACACCATATACCGTATGTTGCGACTGCATGCTCCAGTTTTCCGTTCGATCTTATGGAAAAGGTGAAAAAGGCCTCCGAGATCGAAGGCCCGGCCTATGTGCACGTGATGAGCGTATGTCCTACGGGCTGGCGCATACCTACGGAAGAGGCCATCAAATACGGGCGCCTCATAGTTGATTCCTGCGTGTTCCCGCTTTTCGAGGTGGTGAACGGCAAATACTCCATGACATACAAACCGGAAAAAATCCTTCCTGTGGCCGAATACATCAAGGGGCAGGGACGTTTCAGGCACCTTACGCCGCAGATGATAGAAGAGATACAGGAGCACACCACAAGGGAATATGAAAAAATCCTTAAAATGTGTGAAGAGGGCTAGCCAATGATTGATATTAATAAAGTCGATGAGATCATAAACAGGTACGAGAAATCCGAAGAATCGCTTCTGGCAATTCTTCAGGACTTTCAGAGGGAATTCTTCTATGTCCCCGAAGAGGGAATGAAACGCCTCTGTGAGGTGATGGATGTGCCCGAGAGCAAGATCTATGCGATGGGGACATTCTACAAGGCGCTCTCGCTTTCACCCAGGGGCAGGCATACGATCAAGGTCTGCACGGGAACGGCATGCCACCTGAAAGGTGCGCCGCAGATTATCGAAACCCTGGAGAGGGAACTCAAGGTCAAACGCGAGAACACAACCGAAGACGGCAGGTTCACGCTCGAGTGCGTCAACTGTGTTGGGGCATGTGCGATGGCTCCGGTTACCGTGGTCGACGAAGACTACTACGGACAGACAAGGGCGTCCAAAGTCGGCGATGTCCTGAAGAAATATGAATAAGAGGGGATGCCAATGTCAGCGATAACCTCTGTTAACGAACTGGGAACATACAGGGCCAGGGTTGAGGCCGGATTGAATAAAGACCTGCCGTACGCCCTTGTATGCTGGGGAACGGGCTGTCTGGCAAACGGCTCCAGAGCTGTCGCCGAGGCCCTTGCCAGGGAAATAGCCGCTCAGGGGCTTCAGGTCGATGTGAACATAGGGCTGAAAACAACCGGCTGCCACGGATACTGCGAAAACGGCCCGCTGGTTGCCCTTATGCCCAAGGGGATCCTTTATCTCAAAGTCAAGGAAAAGGATGTCCCCGAGATAGTGGAGAAGAGCATCAAGGGTGATGAGACAATCGAGAGGCTCATCTATAAAGACAAGAATACCGGAGAGCTTGTCGCTCAGTACAGGGAGATACCTTTCTACAAGCACCAGCACCGCATTGCGCTTAGAAACATAGGCGATATCGATCCCACGAATATCGACGACTACATATTAAAGGGAGGCTATGACGGGCTGGCAAAGGCGCTTGCCATGGACGGCGACGCGATCATCTCCGAGATCGAAAAATCAGGGCTTCGCGGACGTGGCGGCGGAGGATTCCCTGCCGGTACGAAATGGCGCTCATGCAGGGCAATCGAAAGCGATGTCCGTTACGTCATCTGCAACGGCGACGAGGGCGACCCCGGCGCATTCATGGACCGCTCCGTCATGGAAGGCGACCCTCATTCCGTAATCGAAGGCATGATTATCGGGGCGATAGCAGTAGGCGCCCACCAGGGCTACATATACGTTCGCGATGAATATCCGCTGGCGGTCAAAAACCTCACGAAGGCGATAGCAGCCGCGCGAGAAAAAGGGTTTCTTGGCAAGAATATCCTGGGCTCGGGATATGCGTTTGACCTGAAAATCAGCCGTGGCGGCGGCGCGTTCGTATGCGGCGAAAGTTCGGCGCTTATGCGCTCGGTCGAGGGAAATGTCGGCGAACCCAGGGCCAAATACATACGTTCCGTGGAAAAGGGGCTCTATGACAAACCGACCGTTCTCAACAATGTCGAGACATGGGCGAATGTCCCTGAGATAATAGTCAAAGGCGCAGACTGGTATGCCGCAATGGGCACGAAAGGATCCAAGGGCACAAAGGTCTTCTCCCTTGTCGGAAAGGTCAACAACACGGGTCTTGTCGAAGTGCCGATGGGCGTTACCATACGAGAGCTTGTTCAGAACATAGGCGGCGGAGTGCTGGGCGGCAAGAAGTTCAAGGCGGTGCAGACAGGAGGTCCTTCCGGCGGCTGTATCCCGGAAAGGCTGTCCGACCTTCCCATAGACTTCGACAGCCTGACGGAAGCGGGCTCGATGATGGGATCGGGCGGCATCATAGTCATGGATGAAGAGACCTGCATGGTCGATGTGGCCAGATACTTCATCAACTTCCTGGTGGGCGAATCATGCGGAAAGTGCACGCCATGCCGGGACGGGTTAAGAAAGATGCTGGACATCCTCACCGCAATAACCGAGGGTAAAGGTAAAGCCGGCGATATCGAAATGCTCGAGGAGATATGCGATACACTCACATGGGCCGCTCTCTGCGGGCTTGGTTCATCCGCGGCAAACCCGGTGCTTTCGACGATAAAATATTTCCGTGAAGAATACGATGCGCATATAAATGAAAAGAAATGCCCGGCAGGTGTCTGCAAGGCATTGATAACCTACTCGATAACGGAAGCCTGTACGGGCTGCACCCTGTGCGCGAAGAAATGCCCGCAGGAATGTATTACAGGCGAAAGGAAAACACTGCATGTCATTGATACTGCAAAATGCATCAGATGCGGAATCTGCAAGGATGTCTGCAACTTTAACGCAGTGAAGGTGAGCTGACATGGAAAAGGTGAAAGTAATAATTGACGGAAGAGAGTTCGAGGCGCTGAAAGATACCCCGGTACTCCAGGTTGCACATGAAAACGGTGTTTACATCCCGCACCTCTGCCACAACGAGGAAATTTCGAACAGCGGCGGCTCATGCAGGGTCTGCCTTGTCGAAGCGCATCAGGGCGGAAGGATGCGCATGGTGACATCGTGCAACTATCCGGTGAGAAAAGGCCTCGAGATAAAAACCGATACCGAGTTTGTCCACAAGATCAGAAAGGGCGTTCTCGAACTGCTGCTTGCCCGTACTCCCGATGCCGAAGCAATCCAGAAACTTGCGGCAGCAGAGGGCATCACCGAGCCGCGCTTTAAAAAGGACGAGGGAGAAGACAACCGCTACAAGTGCATCGCATGCTCGCTCTGCACTCAGGTCTGCGAGGATGTAGTCGGCGTATCCGCCATCTCGATGCAGAACAGGGGAGGCGATAAAAAGCCCGGCACGCCTTTCAAAAAGCCGGCTACAACATGCATAGGCTGCGGTGCATGCGCGTACGCCTGCCCGACAGGCGCGATAAGCCTCAAGGAAAAGGACGGCGTGCGAAGAATCTGGCAACAGGACTTCCCGATGATCAGATGCAGCGTCTGCGACAGGCCATACATCCCTGAAAAACAGGTGGAGTGGATTGTAAAGACGACAGGCAAGGAGCGCTCATTCTTCGACAAGTGCCCCGACCACAGATAGAGCGATTGCGGCACGTGATAACTTTGCATACCCGCGTTACTCTTTGTTTCGTCGCTGCGGCGTACGCTAGAAAGTACGCCTCGCTTCTCAACAGCGTCGCGCCTTGGTCTGCCGTGTTCTGACACGCCGCTGAGAATAAATTTTGAATTCCCATAAATAACCCCCTTGGTCTCAAGAGGGTTATTTATTTTTGTGTTTATGGGAAGACTTATATCTTCCTGTTAATGATAGAAACCCTTTAGGAGCTTTTTATATTTGCTCCACACTAAAAGATTGTATCTGTGTTTTTCTGATTAAAATAGATTTACATAGTCAATAAAGTTTAATTGTAAAGGGCATGCCTTTCGTAACACTTTCATAAGTTGTATTGCTAGAAGACTCCTTTTTTTCAGAATTATCTGTTTTTATACTTGAGCAAGAAGATTTTGTTGAATTTTTTTCAATTACTTTTCTTTCTTTTTTTTCTGTTTTCATGACCTCTCCCCCAGATACTTATCGGTAAAATTTAAAATATGCTGAGCTTTTAACTCCTTGGAACCTTTTCAAATCGACTTTTCCTTTTTTTAATATGTCAGCTGATTCTTTCATAAGGTATGGCTCAGCAAAGCAAACCCGTTTGATACCAGCTGATACAATTTTATTTGCACATAGATTACACGGTTGTGTTGTTACATAAAGCACCAAATCTCCGATTACGCGCCTATTAGTATTTAATAATGTAAGTAAGGCATTTTCTTCTGCATGCAAAGCTCGACACATATCAAGGAGCTTTCCGGGAGTTTCTTTACTACCTGGCAGAAATTCCTTAAAGATATCTGTCTTACATTTTTTACAAATAATTGGACTAGTGATTTCACTATTACAATTGGTACAATATTTTAAATATTTTTTGTACTTTTTATTACACCTATAACACTCTACTTCGATATCAATTTTTTTTCCACATGATGGACAATAATTAAATTTTGTCGCATGTATTTCTTGTAAACTGTCTCGGTAACACTTCTCAATAGAAGGTTCATACCTACATGGATATGACCCTATAGGTACTTCATTGTAACCCGATGCAACTACTTGCGGCGGATGCATGGCCCTATCATCTTGATTGATTTTATCAAATTCTTCTAATGGTACACAAGTATCTATTATAATTGCACCAACTTTTCTTTTAATACAGCTCGATCTTTTTGTAAGAGTATATGCCATAGCCATACACAATTCATCAACTGAAGGTATTCTGTCTGGTGTCTCTTTACCTTCTCTTAAATTTTCTATTACTTTAATGTAGTCATCATAAATTTCATGTATAAATCGTGATTTTTTTCTAATATTAGCTTTTGGTATTGTTTCATTATTTATAATAATGACATCTGATAATTCATTGCATAATTTTACTTGCTGACCATATTCAAGTTCTTCTTCTTGATCTCGTTTGTCTGCTTGAAAAAACAAATCAGAACTCTCAAATCTGTTTTCATCAGTACATCTTTTTTCCCGTATTGATTGGTCAGCATGTACAGAAAAAAGAAAGAAATATGGAAATTCCCTTAATGTTTTTACTTCACCTTCATTTTTGATACCATCAATTACAATACCATTTATTGTTTCAATTTGAGCATCGCTTTCAATTTTTTCAAGCAACTTTTTTATCAAGCAAGAACTACCATGTTTTTTTCTTAGTTCGTCACCTTCTGTTTGTAATTCATTGACAGTGGGTGTTGTGTTCCCCTTGTTTTTTAAACTTTCTCTAATTACATCTGAAAGCTTATAATATTTATACTTGGAATATTCCTTATTGATTCCTTTAGAAATATAAGTTGAACCTCCACCAATTGGTCCTGTAAACCCAAGTATTATTGTTGAAGCATTTATGTGTTTTGTTGTGAATTCAGCTTTTTTATTCATTGTTTTATATTTCGGAATAGTTATCTTTAAAATTTAATATTTTCTACTTTTTATATAAAGTCAAATGATTTCAATCCTCAAAGTCAACTAAATCTTACAATGACGCAGGTCCTTAGAGTTTGATATTGTGTAAGAATGGAGAATAAAAATTAACGTATTAAATGGATTAATTTGATAAATCTGCTAATTATATCAAAAGCAGTAGTAAAATAAGGATCAGATCCCAACATTTTACTTAAAACTTTCCGCCAAGTTCATCGATATCTGCGAGGTCTTCTTATCTGGTGGGATCAACAAATAGCATTCTCACTAAAGCGGGAACAAATATCCTGAACTATTAAGTTATCACCCAAAATACTTTTCATAACTGTCATGATCGCCGATCCAGAACCATGTCACAGTGTCTTTATCCATGATGCCGATTGCCCTGTAACCCAGGGTGACACGAACAGACCAGATGTTTTCTTCGGCGTTAATACATTTGAAATGAAGGGATGGGTGAAAGTGATTTTCAGTGAACAATTCGTAGGTTTTTCTTGCGCGTTTTTTAATTTTTTCATCGAGAGGAACATATGCCTTCCAGAAAGAAGGCAATGCGTATGACTTCATAGCTTCCTTATATCCAGAGGCTTTGATTTCCCGGAAACGATTTCCTTCTTTGCTTTTTTTGCCGCAGCAATGAGGCTGTTTTGTGAAGCTTTAAAGCTGTTATCCCAGCGTTCTTCATCCTTGATTGTATTTATGTATTCCCTCATATGTTCTACAACAAGCTGCTGGTTTGCCTCAGGCAGTTTTTCCATCATCTTTATGATTGTAGCAATTGCAGGTGTTTGCATTAATTGTTCCTCCACTATATTGATGTAATTTTTACCATAAGGATTTGCCAAAAGTAAATATTTCCATTTCGAATTAAAAAATATCTGCCTCGTTCGAGTGAGATAAGGTTTGATTGCATTTTTGCATGGTGTTCGGTAATACTTTTTAAGAAGAATATTTATAATCGATTGAAAAAATTTAACATGTCGGAATTTTACGGGAAGGAATCTATAAGAAATAAGGGGGCATCAATGAGAACAAGAATATGTATTATCTTCATTTTCATGGCGGTTTTTCTTGCAGCGTCTGCAAGTGTCCAGGCACAGGCGGCGGAGACGCCTAAATACAGGATAGCCATAGCCGAAGTGCTTCAGGAGACGAACTCGTTCTCTCCCGTCGTTACGACCGAAGAAAACTTCACTGCTGAAGGCCCGATACTCAGGGGCGCCGATATCGTTCCCTACAGCAAAAAGGAAAAGAAAGAGCTCGGCGGTTTCATAGCCGCCGTGGAAAAGCTGGGAAAAGGCGAAATAGAGATAATACCGCTGCTCAAAGCACGCTCCGACTCCGGAGGCCCTGTTGATCGCGACCTTTACGAGGGTTTTAGAAAGGACATTACGGAAGGGCTCAAAAATGCAGGCAGAATCGACGGCGTATATCTGTCGCTGCACGGTGCAATGGGAGTTGTGGGGATGCGCGACCCTGAGGGTGATCTCATCGCGGCTGTCCGCTCGGTCGTAGGCAATGACGTGCCTGTTGGCGTGAGCCATGACCTGCACGCATGTGTGACAAAACAGCGCGCGGAGCTTGCTACCTTCATAGTGGGCTATCATACCAATCCGCACAGGGATTTCTACGAAACCGGATACAAGGCCGGAGAGATAATGATATGGACAGTCCGCGGGGAAGTGAAGCCCGTGATGACGATGCGGAAGATGAGGCTGTTAAAGGGCGGCGGCATGTGCATAGATTTTCTTTCGCCCATGAGGAAAATATTCTCGCGTATGGATGGTATGGAAAACGAAACCGGCGTGCTGTCGGTATCGAATTTCATGGTGCATATATGGCTTGACGATCCTGAACTCGGCTGGAGCACGGTAGTCGTGACAAACGGCAATAAGGCGCAGGCAGATAAACTTGCCGACGAACTGGCCGACCTTGACTGGTCTGTCAGGACAGTACAACCGCCGAAGGCGAATACGCCTGAAGAGGCGGTGAAAATCGCTAAATCTGCCTGGTTTGCCCGAAGGTTCGGGACGACGGTCTTCTGCGACTCCGCCGACGCAGTAGGCGCTGGCGGTCCTGGCGAGAACACATGGATATTGAAGGCCATCATGGAAAACGCCCCGGATCTCACATCATATATTCCCGTAAGGGATGCGATGGCTGCTTCCATAGCATACGAGGCGGACCTTCACGACAAGCTCACGTTGTCCGTTGGAGGAAAGCTTGACCGTGTTTATAATGCCCCTGTTACGTTTACAGGCGAACTCGTTTACAAGAACAAGGGCATGCTCGGAAAAACCGTGATCCTTAAAGACAGGGGAATGTATCTTATCCTGACCGAGCAGCCGGATGCTACATACCATCCTGAATATTTCACCGACCTGGGCTTAAACCTCTGGAAGGCGGACATCGTTGTTGTAAAGAACCTCTTTCCGTTCAGGTACTATTTTCTCATGTACAACCGCAAAACCGTTAATGTCATCAGCCCCGGTACCACGAGCATAGATGTCTTCTCGTTAAAATATAAGAACATCACGAGGCCTGTTTACCCCCTTGACGAGATACCGACCTGGAGGGATTGAACAGACTGCCGCATACGTTTTATCAGACAGGAAGAAACGCTTCACCCGGCTGGGCTCAAGCCCCCTTTTCCATCTCCGCCGCCCGTTCTTCAAGCAGCCGGTGAAGCGCATCGCGGTCGCCTATTATATATTTTGCAGCGGCAAGAAGAAGGATTCCGCATAGTACCCACCAGGATACTGCGAAATTCATCACGAAAAGATAACCGAAAGGAATCAGCAGGCCGCCGATGGCAGGCCCCAGCCCGTTGCCCAGGTTTCCCGTTATATTCAGAACCGAGAATACCGTTCCCCTGTGCTCAGGGCGGTTGACGTTCATGATCATGGCAGGGACGTTCGCAGTGGCCACTGCAATGAGAAAGCCGGTTACAAAACCTAACACCAGGTAGAGCTTGAAATTGGCCACCGGCAGGTTGACAAGAATTGCGGTCGGTATGATGCCGATAAGCACCACGATGCCGCACAGCATCGGCATGTATTTCGGCGACTTCTTATAAAGCCACTCGCCCATATAGGCAAAGAATATACCCCCCAGCGTGCTGCCGATCCCGATCACCAGGAAGACGGTCGTGGCCATTTCTTTGCTGACATGGCGGTAGACCTGGAAAAACGTGATGGCCCAGTAGGTGAGGATTCCCCAGGGTATGGTGCCTGGGATTCCCTGAAGAAAGATGTAGAGGTTTGTTTTAATCCTGAGGATGATCCTGAAATCCCTGAAATTAATCTTCTGTTTGTACACAAGGCCCTTCTGGATGAGGTCTTCCAGCGCATCCTCGGTTCTTCCCCTTGCAGGCTCCTTTGCGTACAGAGCGAAAAAGAGAGCAATCGGAATGTTAGGCGCCCCTATCAGTATGAATGATATCCTCCAGCCGTATTTGTTGGTAAGGAAGCCTGCCAGTACGACCCCCAGTACGGTGCCTACAGACCAGGCCGTGTTCATCCAGGCCGCTGCAGTCGAACGGTGCTGCTCGCTGAAATAATCCGCGAGCACGGAATACGACACCGGATAGACACCGCCGAGGCCTATACCGGAAAGGAGCCTGAGCGCGGCGAAAGCCCCGATTGACTGTGTGAAATAAGGAATACCGGTCATTATGCAGGGTATCTCTCCGATCATTATGACCAGCACCAGCATGGTCTTGCGGGAGCCTTTGTCTGAAATATAGCCGAACAATATGCTCACAAAGGCGCCCGTCAGCGTGAAAGCAGACCCGATCAGACCGAGTGTCGTCTCTCTCGCCCCATACTCCTTGGAAAGTTCGGGGAGTATGGCCGACATGATCATCTGGTCGGCGAACAAAAGTGTTGTCATGACGAAAAGAGTAGCAAGCGTTGTGATATCGCGCCCGCTCATTTTAACTCTGGACATCCAGACCTCCTCAAATATTATCAGTGAGTTATCTGTACTTTGACCCTATATCCATAGCAATTCGAGATGTTTCCCAGAGACGCTCCGGTTCTCCGCACACGGTGCTGATATCCTTCATGATTATCTCGACCGAGCAGCCTTTTGTTTTTTCGAAGACGTCTGTCAAATAGTTTCTGAACCGGTCCGGCTCCCATGAGATACCGGCGAACATTGCGGGATTGGGCTTGACTGAAAGCACATAGTCGTTGCCAATCTGCTCTGCTCCCTTTTCCAGATCGGCCCACGGGCCCATGGATATCTTGCGGAGGTTGGGTATCCTCCTCAACATTTTTATCCTGTCGTGCAGCGATTCACAGCAGCCGTAATATTGCAGTCCCATGCGCTCCATGAGCGGCAGTTCGTAGTTGAGAGCGAACTCCTCATGCATTGCAGGCGAAACCGAACCGAAAAGCTGGGCCGTGCAATGACCCCATACATTTTTGAGCTTTACATGGTCCGGATCGAAATCCTTTCCCGGAAGACTGTTGGTATATCCGTATCCCCCGGCTCCCGTAGGCAGGGTTTCGTCCCATGTCAGGACGCCCAGGTCTTCATATATGGTCAGGCGTTTTGAGCAGGCCTCGGAATATCTTTTGATCGCCATATGCACAAGCTCGGGCCTTTCTATGAGGTCGATCAAAAGTTCCTGCGCACCCCAGAGCTGGACAAGGTCATCCCAGAGGGCGAAAACTGGATTGTCCAGTCCGCATTTTCTGAGTTCGAGAATGTCTCCAACGTAGATACTGCGGGCCTCGTGCAGGGCATCGCTGATCTCTTTGTTGTATGTAATCTGAGGCTCCCCGATTTTTTCGATATCCTTTTCATCCTTTATCTGCGGTGTGTAATGGTGCGCGCTGACCCAGCCGCCTGCGCCGGTTGCATCGTGCACCCCCTGAGGGATGACCTCCTCCTGCACGTTGAGGCCGAATCCGAGATCGATGACGGCAAGCCATGAGAGCAGCCTCGGCTCGATCACCATATCGCATTGCATATGCTCCCACTGATAAAGGATGGAGCGCATCTGCAATTCTATGGACTGGGCGAACCTGTCCGTGGTTTTCAGGTCTAATTCGCCGGTTATGTTCATTTCGCTCCACGGGACCTCGTCGTGTTTGATGAGAATGGCGGTCTTTCTTTCGAGGTCGTTAACTCCCCGCCAGAGCTCCTTTTTTTCTTTCTGGACAGGGAGCGCAGCGATTTCGGCGATACGCTCAGCGAGCCCTTTCAGTATGGAAACGTCCTCGTCATAAATGGTTATTTCAATGCCGGGAGCGACAGGTATCTTCTTCATAATCGTTCTCCTCTTTTTTAAACTCACAGCTTAAGGGCGCGAAAGATAAAAGATGTTAAAATGTTATGGTTTCTCTAAGAAAAAGCCTTTGCACGCCCCTTATTATAAACCGATACCGTATTGAAAAACACATCAAAATTAGCCCGGGGTGTACCCGGAGGTATGTCGCATCCGGAAGAGATGATGAAGTTCCTGTAGCCGGACATGGCATCGAGCAGGCTGCTGGTTTTATCTATAACATCCTGAGTGCTTCCGCTCATAAAGACCGATACCGGGTCAAGGTTTCCCATAAAGAGCCTGTCGGGCGGTATTCTGGGTGCAATGAGGCTGAGATCGACCGCGTTTCCGAAATGCACAGCCCTGGCTCCTGTTGAAAGCATGGTTTCCACATGCTTTATGGTCTTTCCGCAGTTGTGAAGGATAACCGTGAAATATTCATCCTGAAGTTCTTCAACAAGCTTTCTTATGTATGCGGATGAAAACTCGGCACACTGGGCCGGAGAGATGAGGCTTCCGGCCGGCTCGGCCATGAGAATTCCTTTTGCGCCCGCCTTCTTGAATGCCCGGGCATATGAAATCAGAAACGCGGTGCATTTTTCCAGTACCGTATGAACCATAGAGGGATTCTGAAAAAGACTCAGAAAAATACTCGTCATGTCAATCAAACGGCCTGCAAGGGAAAACGGCCCTATCAGACAACCGAACACGGGCCTTGCAATTTCAGCCGCGCACAGTCCTGCCGTCTTTATATAAACAGAGGTCCTCCCGGAATGCGGGTCCGGGATTTTAAGGCTTTCCGCAGAGGCCATGTCAGCGACAATACTGTTGCTCACCGTGGGGATTTCATTTTCCCGCATGTTCACTTCACAACCGAACGCTTCGGCCTCGACCGAGAGGTCCATCATCGTGACAAAGGCGCAGGAGTCAAAGGCCTCCGCAATGGCCTTTATGCCTGAAGCCTGCTTCCCGCTGTCGGTTACCGCATCCTTTATGCTGAAGCCTTTAAGGCCAGCCCCCATATTGCTCATAAGGGGAAAGGCCATGGTGCGGCCGTTTTCAATTATCTCTTTCTGCCACTGAACCATGTTTGTTTTCATAAACTTTCCTTATGACAGGCGCCGTCTGTCTTTTGATCAGGCGGTTCTTAAAAGGCTTTTTCCAAGGTCAACAGCTGAAGCGGCATTATCCGCATAACCGTCCGCGTTGATTTTTGCAGCGAATTCGGAGGTGACGGGGGCTCCACCTACTATGACTTTGGAAAGTATTCCGTTTTTGCGGACCCCTTCGATGATAAGCTGCATGTAGTTCATGGTTGTGGTGAGAAGCGATGAAAGACCTATTATATCCGGCTTGTGCTCTATGGCTGCCGCGACGAATGTCTCTACTGCCACATCCGTGCCCAGGTCGATGACATTGAATCCAGAACCCTTGAACATTATGCCCACAAGGTTTTTGCCGATGTCATGCAGATCGCCTTTTACCGTGCCGAGCAGAATGGTGCCTTTTGCCTTTACGCTGGCCTTGAGCATTTCGGGCTCAAGTATTTCAAGGGCCTTGTTCAGGGCGCGTGCGGCGATGAGCATTTCGGGCACAAAAATCTCACCGTTTTTGTACTTTTCGCCCACGATCTCCATCGCCTTTATCAGGGCCTTGTCAAGGATTGTTTCAGGGGCTACGCCTTCCGCCAGCGCCTTTGCGGCGAGTTCTGCCGTGTCTTTTGATTTGCCTTTCTGCACCGATTCGCAGAGTGCTTCAAGAACCTGCATCACAAGGCCTCCTTACAGTTGTATTGATTACATATGATAGCACTCGCAGGTCTTTCTATCTTGGAGATTAGAAGCTTTCTTTTGTAATTTTGTGCCCGGCTAGAGTCAGAACTGTATTTGATAAATTGTTAAACCAATCCCTGATCTCTGTCTAAACAGCTATTTCCAGCAGGATCTTTTCATAATTGACCATTGTCTCAAGGTTCTTTCCAGTTTCGTTCAGTTCAAGCAAGCCGAGTCTTGCCAGGTACTGGATGTCATTGGTTACATTTTTAATATCTCTTCCAGATATCCGGGCAAGGCTTCTTATGGATACCGGTTTTTCTTTTCTTATCAAGTGAAGAAGTTCCATCCTCTTGGGAGTAAGGGCTTTCCTGAAAGCCTCTATGCTTGTGAAGTAAACCCCATCCTTTTTCTTTACCGGCAGGTTTTTTTGAATCTTGTTTGCTGTATCTACAAAATCGGCAAGTCCCTGATCAAGCGACTTGATGCCTATTTTTACGTTCATGATCTTCATTTTGATTCTCCCTTAACCTTTTTCATGTAATTCAGGATGTCTTTTTTAAAGTCGTTTACAAGTTGTATAGCACTTTCAAACCTGTAATCTTCAACCGCGCCTTCATAGTGCCGGTGATCACCCCGGCCTGTTTCATTGTCATACCCTATAATTCTTTTCCCGTTTACAATATAGACGAGAGAATATTTAAAGCCGGAAGGTCTGTTTTGAGAAACCGGAACTTTCCATATTTTCATTTCAATCAGGTTTTCCAGCTCATCGGAAAACTTTTACTTCAAGACAAGCTCCGCTTTCATGCTGGTATTATATACCATCATAGAGCCGATATCAAGAATTGGGTTAAATTAAAGAATCAGGTCTCTCTATTAGAATGACTTCAAGCGGTTTATCTGTAATCCTTCAGCCTGCCTGCAATAATGGAAAAGATGTACAGGACTTCATTGTCGGGCAGACCCTGGCCGAACGTGTATATATCCTTTCTCGTTTTGATTACGATTCCTTTCGAGCGGACAAAACTGCTCATGAATTCAACGAACTTGAACACCCTGCTGTCGGGAGAAAGCGTATTTGTATAATTCCCGCTTGTGTCCCAGGACCTTTTCGCCTGCTCGGTCATTATAGAGGCCTTGCGGTTCAGGGAGGTTGAATAATCCATGTCTATGATATCTGAAACAGGTATGTTCACGACCTTTTTCTTCCAGGCGTCGATATAGGTCAATTCGAGTTCGTCCGGCATTATCTTAAGAACCGCACTGTTTCTCATGGAGCGTATGACCGACTTGACAAAGGAAAGTACGGGAAAGAGGAGAAAGAAAATAAGGACAAAGGCCGTAAAAAAGAAAGTGACCGGTTCCGGCGTGTTCGTATGCTTAAAGAACGGGACAAACCTGGCAAAGAAATACCACGTCACGCCTGCTGCTATGATAAGGGGAATCAGGTTTGAAAGGCCGAAGCCGGCGGAGGGTATTTCGATCTGCAGGCCTCCCAGGTCTTCGCTGGTTCTGCATTTCATGTCCACAGGCGGATATGCGGTTTTAAGGGCATCGGAGTGTCTGGCAAGGCGGCTTTTCAGTGAGCCATCGATATCTTCCGGTTTCAGCACGGCCGTATTTTCAGTGCTGTTGTCTTCAAGCGTCATCTTCATGAATTCGGCCAGAAAAACGGCCTTTTCATATGAGACGCTGTATTGCGCCGAACTGGAGAGCTTCAGTTTGCCGCCCGATATTTTTCTGAGGTTAACCTCATAGGTGTCCGCTGTGTCCGAGTCTCCTGCGATAAAATCGAGCGAGATCCTGTCAAATTCTGCAAGACTGAAATCCTTTTTTTTGACGGGCTTGATTATGCCTTTAACTTCGGAGACGAAGCCTGATCCCGTATCTATGGTAATCCAGGTTCTGCCGAATACGAGAAAACCGCCGACGCACGTGAACACGGCGCCCATAAGTATCATTAAAGGCCAGGTCCATAAGGGAACCTCGGATGCATTGTTCACCCTTATTATCTGAAGCCCGACAAGGGTTACGAATATACCTGCCATGAGAAAAGGCATTCCGAAAACGGAGATGCATCCTCCCCCCTGGGTTATCCTGAGCTGTGTAGGCGAAATCAACTTGAATTGCCTGGACCTGACAGAAGAGGGTCTCTTTTCCATGACTTATTTTAACTGAAGCCGGTGGTTCGGGCAATCGGCTTTTAAAATAAGACCTTATTGTACATGAACCCGTGTAACATCAGGAAAATTATTTTATAAAGATCTTGAGCTGTGCTTCAAGTTCATCCCTTGGCCGGGCCCCTATTAAGCTTTTAACCATTTCGCCTTTATTGAATATCATGAGCGCGGGTATGCTCTGTATCGAATACCTTGACGGTATAAGACGGTTTTCATCCACGTTCATTTTTGCAAACTTGACCCGGCCTGCATATTTGACTGAGAGTTCGTCAATTACCGGCCCCATCATCCTGCAAGGGCCGCACCATGGGGCCCAGAAATCGACAAGAACGACACCGGGATGGTTGAGCACTTCCCAGTCGAATGTAGCATCCGTCACCTCAACCGGCTTTGCTTCTGCCCGAGTCCCTATGGATTTGTGGCATTTGCCGCATTTTGCCTCATTAGGGCTTTTGTTTTCAGGCACTCTGTTTCTGGCGCCGCAATGCGCGCAGGTGAAAATTTTATAGCCCATAGGCCCTCCTTCAGTATTTTCTAAAACCTTTATTATGATGTTATAGGGGCGGACATTCCGGTTTTAAAGTGCGGGACGCTTTGTTGAATCAGAAAAAATGTTATAATATGGAAATATCAACTGTTGATATGTCGATTATGATGATAAAGGACTTATCATGAACAAAACAGATGAACTGTTCAGTTCTTCTTTCGGAAAAATAAAAGTCATTCCCGGAGCCAACAGCGACAGGTTTCCTTTCAGCGTCACCATTTTTATCGACGATGACATCAAGGCGGTGATCGATACAGGAGCAGGCAAAAAAAGGCTTGAGGCGCTCAAAAGATCGTACAGGATAAATTCAGTCTATAACACGCATTACCATTATGATCATATCAACGGAAACTATCTTTTCAACGAAGCCGAAATTTATCTTAACGACAAGGAGGCGGTTTGTTTCAGGGACAGGAGAACGCTGGGCGCTTTCCTCGGCATTGAAGAGGTTTACGGCAGAGCCCGGGTTGAAGCCTGGATAGAAAGTATCAAAAACCCTGAAACTCCGCCGAGTCCGCATTCACCTCTCAATAATCACGAATGGTGGCTCTCTACTTCGAGAATAAGCGGAGAATATAAATGGGGTGATGTCATCAGCTTCGGAAAAACAACCATGCATGTCATAGCAGCACCCGGCCATTCGGCCGGATACAGCTGCATGTATTTTCCTGATGAAGGGGTGTTATATGCGGCCGATATAGACCTCAGTGATTTCGGACCCTGGTACGGAGGCTCCGACGGCGATATCGACATGTTCATCGACTCATGCCGCAAGCTTGTCCAGATAGATGCAGGCCATATAATTACAGGCCATGAAAAGGGGATTTTGACATCCAGAGAGTTCAAGACCGGACTTGTCGGATATCTGGGAAAGATAGGCAAAAGGGATGAGCGGATCATAACGGCGCTTAAAAAGAAACCCTCAACCATAGAAGAGATAGCCCGGCAGGGACATATCTATGGCAGACGGTTTCATGTCGATGAATTCATATTCATGTGGGAAATGATCATGGTGAAAAAACACATCGAAAGGCTTGTCAGAAACGAGGCCGCAGAATTTGAAGGCAAAGTCGTCTACGCGCTTTAACCGGATTAAGAATTTTAACAAGGGGTTGGGTATGAGTGTTCTGGAGAGGGTAGAGAAAAGCGGTGTGAGAGATTTTCTGGGCCGGGGCTGGCTTACCCATGACGGCATGTGGTTTTACAATACATACAACGAGCTGGGCATTGAAGCGGCAAACAAATTAAACCTCGCCGCAATTCGCTCTCTTGCTCCCATTGAACTTATGGGCGCCAGAAAACTTCTCGGCCTGGATAAAAAGGAAATCACATCCTTTGACGAACTGGCCGGATTTCTCAAGGACTGTCTGGAGCTGATCCTCCCCGCGTCTCTTTTCGGAAAAATGTCTATATATGTATCTGAAAGAAATATTTTCAGGTGGGAATGGAAACAGGGGGAGTGCTTTGCATATAAGGGCATGCTGCAGGCAGGCCTTGTCGATGAATACAGATGCGGCGTGATGTTCAGGATCGAGTGCTGGCTTAAGGCCCTCAACATAAAATATGAAATCAGCCCTGTCATAGATAAATGCATCATGCATGAAAAGGGTATGTGCAGAGGCGAAATCAAGGTAAGCATGGATTCCTAAGATGTGCCGGTTTGAACCGGCAATGTGCTGCCGGAATGGCCCTGATAGTTCACCTATGTAAATAAACGTTATATTTTTGGCTGTGGAGCCATGGCGGTCCTTCTGGCCATTCTGATACCTCCTGCCCTGGGGATGAGCCGCAGGCATGCGGATGACGGGCAGCCTCCTTTCAGCCTGGGGTTTCTGGGCGGCCCGCTCTTCAGGTATTTTATCATTGCAGCGTATCTGCTCATGGCCGTCGGTTCCGCTCTGCCTCTTAAATAACATCATGGTCACGGATACTTATATGAGGTGATCCGATGAAGGGAACAGGACATTTATACACGGGCGGCGATATCGTAACCATGGACCCCGCATGTCCAAATTCGGAAGCGCTCGCTGTAAAGGATGGCCTTATAGTTGCGGCCGGAACGGTTGAAGAATGCCGCAATGCCCTTATCTGCGATTATGAGAGCATCGACCTGTCCGGGTGCGCCCTCTTTCCCGGTTTTATAGACACGCATCTGCACCCGACTGTCATGGTATTCTACGAGATGAATGCCGACCTGGGCGGGACAGGTTCGCTTGAAGAGCTTATCAGGGTACTCCGGGAAGCCTCGAATAAAGGAGGGGCCGAGAGCTGGCTGGTGGGCCTTAATTTCGACGAGCAGAAGCTAACGCCGCCGAGGCTGCCTTCGCGGCATGACCTGGACGCGGCATGCCCTGACCGGCCGCTGATTGTGCTCAGGCATGACGCCCATCTGATTATCGCTAGCACGCGAGCTATCGTTGCAATGGGCATTACCGCAGCCACGCCGGATCCGCCGGCAGGCGTCATAGACAGGGAAGCAGACGGCCATCCCTCAGGCGTATTCAGGGAAGCCGCTGCGCATCAGGTGTTGAGCGCCATGCCCATGCCGGATATGGGCGTCTATGAGAAAAGCGGCAGGGATACATTCAAAAAACTCGCCTCCTGCGGCATAACATCCGCCGGCATCGTGCTGCAGACCAGTGCCGAGGGTCCGGCAGGTGCGGCCGGGGCGTATGACTTGCTCGCAATGCAGCTGCTCCTTTCCCATGTACCTGTAAATCTGTACGGCCTTCTTATAACAGACGATCCTGCACAGGTCGAAGCCGCCCGCCAGACCGTCCTTCATCAGGGGGGCAACCGGATTGGCGGGGTCAAGTTCTATGCAGACGGCGCCTTCGGATCATGCACGGCTTCAATGAAGGAACCCTATTCCGATCACCCGGAAACAAAAGGCCTGCTTATGCATCCGCCCGATGAGCTTTACCGGCGCATGCTGGCCGCCCATCTCGCAGGTCTTCAGGTCTGCGTACATGCGATAGGAGACGATGCCAACCGCTTATGCGCCGGTCTATTCAGCCGCCTTCTGGCAGAGCACCCGATGCCCGGCCGCCGGCACCGCATCGAACATGCATCAATCCTGGATGAAGAAACGATTGCACTTATCGCCCGTTTGAAACTGGTTGTTGCCACCCAGCCCCTGTTCATTCATTCCGAAAAGCACTGGCTTCATAAGCGCCTTGGCCCGGAGAGAGCTAAAAGGACCTATCCGTTCCGCTCGATGCTTGATGCGGGCATCCGTCTGGCCGGTGCTTCGGATGCGCCTATTGAATCCCCGGAGGTCCTGAAAGCGATAGAGTGTTGTGTAACGCGCGAAGGCTTCGAGCCCGGGCAGGGCATCACCGTCATGGAGGCCCTGCGTATGTTTACAATAGACGCAGCCTATGCGCAGTTCGAGGAAAACATAAAGGGCAGCCTCACTCCCGGCAAGCGTGCAGACATGGTCATCCTTTCACGCAACCCGCTTAAGGCTCCCGTCAGCGAAATCCATAACATCCGCGTTGAGAAAACCATCGTTGAAGGGAAGACAATTTACAGCCGCGTATGAAAGACACTGCTTAATTGAAGGAACAGGAAGGCCCGATGATATCCTCTGAAAATAAACGGCCGATTCTTTTTGAGAGATACCCCGGGCTTGGCCGGAATATCGTCTGGATGCCGCTTGATACATCTGTTACACGGGTGGAGCGCCTGCCCGGCCTTGGCAGTGACAACCTCTGGATTAAGCGGGACGATCTCCTGAGCCCTCATTACGGCGGCAACAAGGTACGCAAACTGGAGTTCATTCTGGGAGACGCCTTGCAGAAGGGTGCCCGGCGAATTGTTACCATCGGCGGCATTGGAACCAACCACGGTCTGGCCACGGCCATATTCTGCAGCAGGCTCGGGCTGGCATGTACCCTCATACTTTTTGAGCAGCATCTCACCCCTTTCGTGAGGCATAACCTGCGACTTTTTTATCATTACGGGGTCGAAATTATCTATCACCCCGGCATGTATTATACCGGGATTCATTATTACCTCCTGCAGAGGCTCAGGCATCCCCACGCCTATTTCCTTCCTGCAGGAGGGTCTTCCATTACCGGTACGCTGGGCTTCGTCAATGCGGCATTTGAACTCGTCAGGCAGGTAGAGGCCGGAGAGATGCCCAGGCCCGACTATATCTTCTGCGCCACGGCATCCAACGGAACCCTGGCAGGACTCGCTCTCGGGTTTGCCCTGGCTGGTTTCAAAACCTCGGTTGTCGGGGTGCGTGCGGGGATCGACCGCATAGGCCCGATTCAGTTCAACACCCCGGCTGCGGCGGCTGCGATGATGAAAGCCGTGTACGGGCTTATGAAACGAAATTGCCATGATATCCCGGAGCTTCGGATAGATCCTCCACTTATATTGAACGATTATGTGGGTACCGGATACGGCATACCCACTGAAAAGGGACTGGCAGCGGTTGAACGATTCCGTAAAGAGGCGGGCATAAAACTGGAACCCGTATATACGGGAAAGACCGGCGCTGCTGTTCTGGACTTTATCGGGGATGACTCTCATGCGCATGACACGGTCCTGTTCTGGAATACGTTCAACTCCGTGGATCTGTCACGGGAATCAGAGGCAGTGGATTATCATAATCTGCCTGAAGCCCTGCACCGATGTTTTGAGGGTAACGGCCGTTAATTTGAATCCGATGTCATTTTCTGCCTGAAAGCCTGTACTGCTGAGGCGTTTTCTGCATATGCCTGAGGAAAACCTTGTTGAGATAACTCTGGTCGTTGAAGCCTGTATTCTGTGCGATCTCTGCTATGCTCATCCCGGTGTTCACAAGAAGCTCGGCCGCCTTTTCAATTCTAAGTCTATTCAGCATCTGCGAGAAGCCGCATTTGAAATGCTTTTTGAACTGGCGTGAGAAGTGCGCCGATGACATGCAGGCCATGCGCGCCGCATCATCCCTGGTTACATTCCCGGACAAATGCTCTTTCATGTATTCGAACGCCGTCTGAAGCTGAAACGGTTTTGAATCGAGGCTGTGCTCCCGGATGGAGTCCATTATGATATCCAGAGTACCCGTCAGCCAGAATGAAAGGTCTTCCTCCGTCCTGATTTTGGAAAGTTCAACGAGCGAGGCGTAATTCTTTCCCAGCAGGTTGTCTGCAGCCCCGCCCAGTTCGACGGCTGTCCGGTACATGGTTATGACCAGCTCAAGGAACTGACCCTTTATATGTTCGAAGTTCCCCTGCCCCTTATATAAAATTGCAGTAAGCAGGTTGTTGATATGGCTTCGCGCTTCGGTTTTGTCACCATGCCTTATTGCGTTAAGGAGTGCGGGTTCGATCTGAGAATACATTTCCCTTATCCCGGAAATCCCGAGTGCTTTAAAGTAATGGATTGAATGCGCCCTGTACTCTTCTTTTTTGTTGAATGCCTGCCGGCTTTCCAGAAGGTCCAGATTGGTCAGGTTGAACCCGCCAGCAAGCCGCATCAGGTCGGCCGAGGCCTTTACAATATCAAGGGAGGCCTTGCCTGTATTGTCAGGAAAAACCGTGTCCTCAGGGACTTCGGCGATTATCCCGCCCAGGACTTCCCTGTTTAACATGACTGGAACCGCCCATATAAAATGCCTTCCCGCGCAAAGCTTGATGACTGGCTCGCCCCATCTTAGGGCCTCTGTTATGACCAGCTTGCGGGTTTCCCGGCATTCAGGAAGTCCGCAGAGTTCGCAACAGGAAATATTGTTGCCGCCTTCGCCGTTGGGATCTGTCAACTGAAGGCTGATGCCCCAGGACTTTTTATAAACCTTTTCGAGAGAGGTAAATTCCTTTTTCCCGTAAAACGGGACAAAACCGGAACCGGGAAAATTCAATATATCGGGATTAAGGGTTTGCGCAGGAACCCTGCGACAGCCTTTATCCTCTCTTCTTTTCATCGTTTAACAGTTTTTCAGCAAAAGCTTCGATCTTGTGAGCGGTTTCTTTCCTGTCAAGCATCTCATGAGCTGTATATTCGCCGATGACAAGATGCCCAAGATTGTTCATCTGAGAAAATTCCGCCATTCTGGCAAAGCTCTGAACCACAAGATCGGCCCCGTCGAACTCGTCGCCGCCTGCTGTAAGGACAAGCGCACATTTTTTGCCCTTCACAAGGGAAGCTATCGGCTCCTTATCATACTTGCCAAGGCAGAAAAGCCTGTCGATAAAAGGCTTTATCTGTGCCGCATATGACCAGAAGAATACCGGAGCGGCGAAAACAATAACGCTGCTGGCAAGAATCTTTTCATACATCTCCTGCATGTCGTCCTTGATTTTGCAGCCGGGCTTTCCGGCTGTTTTCTGGCAGGAAAAGCATTCGGCGCAGGGCTTAATCTTGTAATCGGGAAGAAATACAGTCTTTGGATTTGCCCCCTTTTTCTTAAGCGTTTCGCTCACTTTATCAATCAGACATGCCGTGTTTCCATGCTCGCGCGGGGAGCCGAGAAAAAACGTTATGCGTGGTTTCATCACGCCCTCCTTTTATAAGGGTGTTATTTGTTTCGGGCCGCAAAGAAATGCATCTCAAACATTCTACAAATTTTCAGGTTCTGTCAATCACGGAGACAATTTATTGTCCATGACGAAGCCCTGTGCTTTAAGATCACCTGTTATGAAAACGGCTTTAGTGCTACAATTTTGATCATGAAGGGCGGAAAAGCATTCTTTCTTTATAAACAGAATATTCCCCGCCATCTCACGATATTCCTATTTTCCACACTGCTTTTGAGCCTGTTCTTTTGGGCGGATAATCTTGAGGCAGGAGAGTCTTTCAATATAGAGGCTCAACGCTGGACTGAAGCCGAGAAGATTTTTCATTCCGACCCTCATTGGCTTGGCGGAGACGGGGCCGCATCGATCGACCTGGGTAACGGCCGGGTGCTCTGGCTTTTCGGCGACAGCCTTATCGATCTTGCCGGTACCGGTTCCCGCCGTTCATCCGATCTGGTGCGCAACAGCCTTGCCATCCAGAGAGGGTATGATCCTTCCATGGCCAAGATGAAGTTCTATTGGAAAATGAAGGAAGGAAAACCAAAGGCTTTTTTTGGACATAATGGAAATAAATGGTTCTGGCCGGCTTCCGGCATCATGCTCGGCAAACATTTAATTATCTTCCTCATGGAAATTAAAGAAGCCGGAAATGAACTCGGTTTTGAGGCCTGCGGATGGAAGGCCGTCTGGATCGATAATCCCCAGGAGGAACCGAACCGCTGGAAATTGACCTGGCTCATCAGCCCCCAGATGAAGGGCCTAGTTGTCGGTTCCGGAAATCCCCTCCTGGAAAAAGGCTTCCTGACGGTATGCGCTGCGGACAGCAGGGATCGTGCGGTCTATCTGGTACGCTGGCCGGAAAGCTCGGCCGCTACCGGAACGCTTGTAAATCTGCAGTACTGGGCCGGTGAGAAGGCAGGCTGGGTGCAAGGGGAAAAACACAAACCTGTGCGTATAATAACAGACGGCCAGATGGAGTTTTCCGTTCAATATCAGCCTAAGCTTAATAGGTATCTCCAGGTTCAGACATTGAGTGTAATGAATCCCTGCCTGGCTTTGTCGTCTGCCGAATCCATGACCGGGCCTTGGTCCCTGCAGACCTGCTTTTTTACCCCGGGCGAACAGGGCAGTCCGGAACTCCTTATCTATGCAGGCAAGTCACATCCCGAACTCAAAGGGGCGGACATGGTCTTCACATATGTTGTAAATACTACAAGGGAAGACATTCTCCTTGATGATATGTCCATCTATTTTCCCGTAATGCTCAAGGGGCGGATCATAGCCTCTCAGGCTGTCCCGTAGAAATTCCTTCAAGCCCGTTATAATAGGTTGCGGCACTGCCGGAATATTCGTGTCCGGACGATAATCCCTTTTTCTGTGAAGGAATGATATGTTATAAGATTATAAATTCTGATGGTTTGAAGCATAGGGGGTTATATGAAACCGTTCTATGATTTCCGCAAGTCACTGGTTGAAACCGAACTGATTGAAGCGCTTGGCCCGGAGCGGGTATCGACATCACCCATCGACCGTCTGTCTTACTCACGCGACATGATCGTGGAATGGAACTGCCCTCAGCCTGAAGGCGAATTTGAACCTCCCCAGGCGGATTTCATCGTCTGGCCGAAAACCGCGCAGGAGGTCTCCGAGATAATAAAGATCGCCAATGTCCACAAGGTGCCTGTAACCCCGGAATGCGGGGGCGCGCAGGGAAGCGGCAGCACGCTGCCGTTGTTCGGAGGCATTCTCATCGACACCAAATCGCTAGATAAGGTGATAGAAATAGATACCGAAAACCATACCGTGACCACGCAGACAGGGCTCATCTGCCAGGAGCTTGAATCGAGGCTCAACGCCGTGGGCTTCACACTTAACCACCTTCCCCAGTCTCAGCATGTAAGCGGGATAGGCGGGTTCCTTGCCGCCCGCAGCGCAGGCGTCGTCTCAACGAAGTACGGCAAGATATCAGAGATGGTGCTGGGTATGGAGGTCGTGCTGCCTACCGGCGAAATCATGCGCACCAAGGCCGTGCCCAACTCCGCCGCAGGGCCGAATTTCAATCATCTGTTCATGGGGTCCGAAGGAACGCTCGGGGTTATTACCGAGGCCACTTTCAAGATAAGACCCCTGCCGGAGACCAGAAAATTCCTGGGACTCCTGTTCGAAGACCTGCCTTCAGCCATGAACGGCGCGCGCCTCATCATGCGGCGCGGCCTCTGGCCTGCCGCCATGCGCATCTCGGATGAACTCGAAACGCAATACTTTCACCACCATGACTCGGGTTCGGAAATGATCCTGATGTTCGACGGATTTGAAGACCTCTGCAAACTGGAACATCGGGAGGTTATGAAGATCGCAAAAAAGCTCAAGGCCCAAGACCTAGGCGAAGGACCTGCAAAGAACTGGTGGGAGAACAAGAGGTTCTCGGTGGCATTCCCTTCCAGCACTCACCCTCTCTTCGGCATCCCTACTCCGGGATTTGTGAGAGTGTCCGGCTGCATAGATTCGGCCGGGACATTCGACTATCTGGTGAAGGTCCAGCGCGGACTCAAGGAAATTGTTGAAAGCATGCAGATGTTCCTTGCCGCGCATTTTTCCCATTTCTATACATCAGGCGGGATGATTTATCCGACCTTCGTCGGTCAGCTGATAAAGGGCAAACAGGCGGCCCGCACATATAACGAGGTCTGGCGCAGGGGCATAGAGCTGTCGCACAATCTGGGCGGCACCATAAACCACCACCACGGGATAGGGATCAACCTGGGGCGTTTCATGAAACTGGAACTGGGCGAAACGGGACTTGAGAATTTCCGCCGCATAAAAAGGGCCATGGACCCCAACAATATCATGAACCCCGGAAAACTCGGGCTTTAAATATGGTGATGAATTCACTTTAAAGGAGATGAACGCATGAGCGATCTGATAGAAAACTCCCGGCTTTGTTCCGTCTGCTTCAAGATGTGCCGTGATGCCTGTTCCGTTGCCGCCGCCACCCGGCACGAGGCCGATTCCCCGCACAACCGCGGGTTTTTCGCCTATCGTATCATGCAGGGAAAGGCCGACCTTAATGCCAATATTGTGGATTATTTCTACCGCTGCTCGATGTGCAAGGCCTGCAGGGAAGCCTGCGAGACCGGGATCGACACCGGCGAGATCATGCTGAGCGCAAGAACCGGGCTGGATGACTCCTTGCTGCCTGCATCCGTGCTGGCAAAAAAGGCGGATATAGTTTCAGGCAGAATCAATCCGGGGAATTCTGATGAGACAAGTTCGATCTTAAAGTCCTATACGGCAAGGCCGGACGCGCGAATTCTGGTATATTTCGGGCGCAGGCTTCGTGCGTACTGGGCTGATTCGGTACGGGGCACCGTTAATATTTTTGAAAAACTCGCCATCAATTTTTCCGCTCTGCCAGAAGATCCCGATACCGGGAAGCTGGCATACTTCTTTGGATTTTCACGTGAGGCGGCAGAACTTGCAAAGAAATTCAAGGAGACGATAGAAGCTCGCTCGCCTGAAAAACTTGTGGTCATGTCAGCCGATGACCTGAGGATGATCAAACTGGAATATCCGAAACTGGGCCTTGATATCAAAAACATCGAAATCATAAGCCTGCCGGAATTCCTGCTTGCAGTTCTGAAAGAAAAAAAGCCAGCATTTGCAGGCTTCAAAAAAAGAAAAATCACATACCACGACCCCTGCGGGCTGGGCCGCGAGCTTCGTGTATTCGAAGCGCCGCGCGATATCATACGCATGGTTCCGGGCATTAAGCTTGTCGAGATGGCCTTTTCCCGCGATCGGGCTCCGTGCTGCGGCTATGGCTCCGGGCTCGAGATTAGCCATCCTGAAATCATGCGCGAAATGGCATCCCGCCTGATTGACGTTGCTCGCGAGTCAAAGGCTGATGTCCTTGTGACCGGCTGTCCGACATGCCGCAGTGTCCTCTTGGAAAACATGAAAAACAGCGGGGAATCAGGACCGGAAGTGCTCGACATTCCCGGTTTCCTTGAAAGGTGTCTGCAATGAACAATGAATTGATATCATGGAGTGCGAAAGACCGTCCGGAATACTTGAAAAAGCTCAAAGAAACCTCCTTCGATGTTCTGATCGTTGGCGGCGGTATAACCGGCGCGGGCGTATTGCGTGAATGCGGGCTGCAGGGGGTCAGGGCGGCCCTTATTGAAAAGGACGACTTCGCATTCGGGACATCATCCAAAAGCACCCGACTGGCTCACGGCGGGGTCCGCTATATTATCAACGGCGAGTTCGGCCTCGTGAGGGAGGAAACGCACGAGCGTGACTGGATGCGCGGCGCATTTCCCAACCTGGTTCGGCCGGTGCCAATCATCTTCGCATGCTACAGCCTTAAGGAGGCTGTCATGGTCGGGATCGTACTCGCCATTTACGATGCCCTGTCCGGCTGGAAAAATTACCGCATCTCGCGCTTTTTGAACATAGACAAGATCAGGAAGCTCGAACAGGATATGACCTTCAAGGGTATACATTCAGGATACCTTCTCTACGAGTGCATAACCAACGACGCCAGGCTAACCGCCGAGGTCGTCAAGGAAGGGGTCATGCTTGGGGGCACGGCGCTCAACTATGTAAGGGCAAAAGAGGTTTTCATGGAAAACGGCCGCGCAGCAGGCGTAGAGGCTATTGACCGGGAGACCGGCGAGACCTTTGCCATAAGGGCGAAAAATGTCGTCAATGCCTCCGGGCCGTGGACCGACGAACTCCTTCCCGGAGATTACAATGAAGGGAGCCGCCTGATAAGGCCGGCCAAAGGCGTTCACATCGTCGTAAAGCGCGAAGCGATAGGCAACCGTGGAGGGCTATATGTCAAGAACCCGGTGGACAAGCGAGGCGTTTTCGTGCTGGCCCATGGCGATTTTACCTATCTGGGGACCACCGACACCGAATATACAGGCGACCTTGACAACTGCTACACAGAAAAGGAGGAGTACGAATATTTCAGGAATATTACCAACGCGAGCCTGCCTGCCGCCCGATTCGAACCCGGGGACCTTATAGGCACCTATGCCGGGAACCGTCCTCTGGTCCACCAGGAAGGGCTCTCCGAGGACAAGACCTCGCGCAGGGAATATATTGACGAGGTGAAACCCGGGTTTTTCGTGCTAACAGGCGGAAAGCTCACCATTTTCCGGACCATGGCGCTCAAGCTGCTTAATTACATGTCGGCGAAAGGCGCCTCCTCAATTGCCGAACCCGACAGAAGGCTTTCGAAGAAGAGGTTTTCCCTTTCGCTTACAAAGGACGAATGGAACAGCCTGATTCGCAAAACATTCGGTGATAAGGGCCCCGGGCTTGACGCCGGTACCGTGGAGCACATCTACCAGAACTACGGGAAGGGCGGTATCGTCATACTTGAAATGGTGCGTGATGACCCGTCGCTTGCAGAGCATGTTACATACGGCCAGCCCTACATCATGGCCGAGATCGCCTACTGCATGGAATACGAAATGATAACTCACGTGAAGGACTTTCTTCTGCGCCGCACGAACCTTTCCCTGCACCAGCGCGATAACCATGAGGAACTGGGCCGGAAGGTGGCCCGGTTCATGGCGGTACATCTTGGCTGGAGCGATTTGCGCATCGAAGACGAAGTCAGTGAATATGCAGCTCTGGCCCGTAAGAACAAATTTTTCTTATCCGAATAAAAGCTGACTGTTTTTAAAGGAGCGTCAGGATGAGTAACACGGATGATCTGATCCTGGCCATAGACAGCGGCACCCAGAACGTGAAGGCTGCCGTATTCGATCTGAACGGCAATCAGCTCGCGCTGTCGCGGATGGCGAACGAACCCGATTCGGCCCCTCGCCCCCTGTGGGTTGAGCATGACCCGGAAGATTACTGGAAAAAACTCTGCGAAACGGTACGTGAGGTGCTTGCCTCAATCGGCCCGGACATCGGGAAACTCAAGGCAGTGGGGCTTACCTCACAACGCGGTACGGTCATTCCCATGGACAGTCAAGGCAATATCCTCAGGCCTGCAATAATCTATCTGGATGGACGAGAGACCGTTGGACTTCCTCCTTTAGGCGGTTTCTGGGGCTTCTTCTTCAGGGTCATCGGCAAGAAGAGCGCAATCGACTACGTGCGCAGACATTCGCGCTTTCTGTGGATCAGGCAGAACGAACCCGATGTCTACCGCCGGACACACAAGTTCATGCAGGTCGCGAGCTTTCTTAACTACCGGCTCACGGGAGAGATCAATGAATCCATAGCCATGATGGTAGGGATGTTCCCGATAGACTACACGAAATTCAAATTCTATCCGTTCAAGGGGATTCACGAGGCATTCGGGGTGACTCCCTCCATGCTCCCCGAGTTGATGCGGCCTCAGAGCATAACCGGCCGCATAACCCGGGAGGCCGCTCGTGAGACCATGATTCCCGAAGGGCTGCCCGTCGTGGTCGGCGGCGGAGACCAGCAGTCCGCAATGATCGGAATGGGCGTCACCGATGAAAGACACGCCTCCCTCGTGCTCGGGACGACCATCGGCCTCAATATCCCTTCTAAGAAATATATCAATGACAAAAATCTCATTTTTCTGCCATGGCCATCCGCGATCCCTGACGAATACATTCTCGAGGTGGGAGTTGGCGGCGGCCTGCTTACCGTCTCATGGTTCGTTAAGGAACTGGCCGCGCACGAGGCAATACTCTCGAAAGATGAAAACAGACCTGCCGAAGAGATACTGGAGGAGACCATCCGAGACATCCCGCCGGGTTCGCTCGGCCTGATGGTTCAGCCTTACTGGAATGCGCCTTTCCATCGGCCCGAGGCCAGGGGTTCGATGCTGGGATTTTCAATGGCACACACCCGTGCGCATCTCTACCGGGCGATTCTCGAAGGCATGGCATATGAAATCAGAGCCGGGTATGAGGCCATCCATAAACAGACCGGGATTACGCTCTCCGAGATACGCGTCTCTGGCGGAGGCTCTCAGAGCGGCATGCTGCTTGCCATTTTGGCCGACGTTTTCGGCATACCGGCGGTACGCACACAAGTCGGTGAAGCAGGCGCCCTGGGGGCGGCCATATGCGCCGCGGCGGGTGCGGGTCTTCTGCCCGATTTCAGGGCCGGGATAGAAAAGATGGTGCATGTCAAGGACCGCTTCGAGCCTGATCCGGAAAACCACAAGATTTATGAAAAGATGTACAGCGCCTACCGGAAGATATATCCGAGAGTGGGGGACCTGTATAAAGAGACCGAAGGCATTGCATCGGACAAATAATACGTTATCTATTTCTAAGTGAGGTGATTATGGAAATCAGTGAGGAAAGAGACCGGCTAAGCATTTCCACAAAAATATTTTATTTGTTCGGCGATATCGGCATATCCATATGCCTGTCGGCCGTGGCGTTTTTCATACTGTTCTATTATGCCGATGTGGCCAAGGTCGACCCGGCACTTGTAGGCACCGCCCTTCTTCTTGGAAAGCTCTGGGATGCCGCCAGCAACCCTCTTTTCGGATGGATTTCAGACCGCACAAAATCCCGCCATGGCCGCCGCAAGGTCTATCTCTACTACTGCTCGATCCCTCTGGGTATATCATTTGCACTGCTCTGGGCCATGCCCGAAGGCTTGACCGGCGTCATGACCACTGTCTGGATTATTGTCACATTTCTCATCTACTATACCTTCGATAACATCGTAGGGGTATCCTACTATGCCATGACGCCGGAACTCACGCGTGACTATGACGAGCGCACGAGCCTGACAACCTTCCGCATGATAGGCGGCACCGTGGGATATATGGCTGGCGCCGCCCTGCCGCCCTTTATCGCGGGTCTGTTCGCAACAGGGAAGATCGGATGGAGGATGATGGGCATCATGTTCGCGGTCTTTGCCGTGATGTGCCTCTATATAACGGCCTTCGGGGTCAAGCAGCGCAAGGAGCTCGAAGGGCCTCCTTCCAAGCTGCCAGTGCTCCCTTCAATAATCACCTGCTTTAAAAACAAACCTTATGTATATCTGATCATCCAGGGGCTGTTTACAGGCATCAGTTTTGTTCTTGTCATGTCGTACATGGCTTTTTACCTCACATACCAGCTCAACATGAAAGACAAGATACCCATCATGATGGTCCTGCTCCTGGCCACGATAGGTGTTTTTCTCTTTTTCTGGAAATGGGTCACCGACAAATGGGCAAAGGGTCCGACCTATGCCCTGGGCCTGTTCATAGCATTCGGCGCCACCGCATTATCGTTCTTCCTGCCGCAGGGCGGCAGCCTCTGGATATACCCCATCGTCTTCGTTGCAGGTTTCGGGTTCTCGGCCCAGTGGGTCCTTCCCTGGTCAATTATTCCGGATGTGATAGAGTATGATGAACTGATAACCGGAGAGAGGCGCGAAGGAATTTATTACGGGGTGAAGGGCCTGACCGACAAGGTCGCCTGGGCCCTGGGGCTTTTCGTGGGCGGCTGGGTGTTGAAGCTTTTCGGTTTTGTGCCCGAAGCAGCACAGAGCGCGAAATCTCTGCTGGGGATAAAACTCTTTTTCGGCCCGATTCCTGCGCTCGTGACATTCATAAGCCTGCCGCTCCTGATCTGGTTCCCTATCAACCGGAAAACCCATGCCGAGACGCTGGCCAAACTGAAGCTCAAGAAGGGGGAAAGCAGATCAGAATAAATTGATAAGTGAACTGACGGTTTCCCCCGTCAAACCGGTAGACAGGGGAAGCGTTTTGTCAGTTTTTCTTGACCGTTACGGCTTCATCCCCTGTTTAGGTTTGCGGTTCGAATCCCAGATTCCGTAATGGGATTCCCCGTTGGCGTCTCCCTTGGGCGGCTCGTCGAAAGATTCGAAATAGAAGGCCAGGATACCTGCGCCTGATGCCCACTGAACAATGCCGTTGTGAAAAGCGCTCGCATTGTCGGGCGTGAAATTAGGATTGCCTGTTCCGCCTGACGGCCAACCCGTTTCTCCCAGTATCAGCTGTTTTCCGCCCACCTGGCTGGATCTTGCCATGCCGTTGTAATAACCCTCTAGGTTTGCCAGCGCATCACTGACTGACTGGCTGAAGTTGGGGTACATGTTGTCGCATATTACGTCGCAGACTGCCAGGACCGGCGCATTGCTGCTCATGAACACGTCATCGCCCGTCAGACATGTCGTTACCGGGACATTGGCGCCCTTGCCCTTCCTGAGGGCTTTGGCTTCATTGATATATGCTATCAGTGTGGCCTGAGGGACTCCGTGCTGCATGGCCTCGTTCCCTACAATGGCAAGATCGACAAAGCCGTTGTTTACGTTGTTCATGAGGTTCTGGATCTGGGTGTTCGCATCGTTTCCGTCCACATACGCCCCTGCCGCCACCATCAGGCCCCGTTTTTTTGCCAGCGCCGGAATGTTTTCGAGACCAAGGGTCGACCCGTAGGTCCGCACCCACTTGGTATGAGAGGCCACCGTATCGAGAAGACTGTTCAGACAGTCATTGCTGACCGGCTCACCAAATGCTCCCGGACACTGCGAGTTTGCGAGGTAGGGAGATAAGGAAAGGGCCTTGCCTCCGGCGACCCTTTTCAAAGTGGATGACGAATCCATCTCAAAGGCCACAACCGATGCCGGAGCGGACATCACGGCTGCATTGAATTCATCCTGTGAGATGTTCATGACCTGAACATTCTTGAGTTTCATCTTGTTTGCGTTCTGGGCATCCTTGAAAATGACAACGCCGTTTTTCTTTATCTCCGCATCCTTTGCGAAGTAGACATTTCCGTTGCTGGTATCGGTAATCTTGTAGTACTTTGTGCTGCCGCAGCCGGTCAATGCGCTTATAAAGAGCGCCAGCATTACACATACAGCCATGAGCTTTCTTGTATTCATACCACTTGAGGTCATCGCACTTCTCCTTTTGCCTGTTATTTGCAAAACTGAAGAGATTATGGCCGGACTTTGTAAGAATGCCATTCTTTTGCATCTTGAATTCAAGGTGTGAGGTTCGGCCCCTATTTCTTATCGGAAGGATGTCAGGCAGACATGACACCTGAGATTATCTGAATATAAAAAAAGCCTGCCCGCAGCAGCAAGCGGGATTCAAGAAATCCACTGGCTGCTGCAAACCGGCTTCTGCCGGTACGACAATCGAATCAGGTCAGAATGCCCCGTGTTTAACCTTATTTGCGAGCTTTTCGATTGTGTTGACGATTATGAGCGGAACGTCGCGCGTGTCTAGCATCGGCGACGGCATGCCGTACAGGAACGGCAGTACACCGGTGAGTTTGACTGCTCCGATAGGGCAGCCCTTGACTTTCTTTATTTTGCTGGCGTTCCTGATTGTGCCCTTAACCTCGGTGCAGTCGCCGATAAGCAGGCAAACCCCGCCGCCAGCATCCACATCACCTTCATAGATGCCGGTCACCATTGCTCCCGGTTTTGCATTCTTGAGTGAACCGGGCCTGCGGGCGTCTATTGTGCCCAGACTTCCCTTTATGGCAGCCAAGCATCCGCCATAGCAGATCTCGTTGGTATTAGGGCCTATGCCCTCGTAGAATTTGATGCGTGTATCCAGTATCTGCATGTCCTGGAACTGGCTCACGATGCCTTCCGTTCGCTTCCTTAGTTCTGGGATTGTTATGTCTCCCAGTATCTTTACCGAATCGGGCTCGATCGAGCCGTAGCCGCGTTCAGATGCTATGCGCAGATGATGGACCTGCTCCGGCTTATATCCCAGTATCTGAGCTGCAACAACGTCGGATGCGATCGGGTCGTTGCTTATCATTATCAGTCCAAGGTGGAACGGCTTGGCGCAGGATTCGAAGCCGTGGCCTATGGTTACGGCATCGGTGATGATAATATCCGGATAGGCCATCTCCAAAATATCCACGATCTTTTCATTCAGGCGGTCATCGTGATAGAGCATGCGCTCTTTGTGCAGCAGGCTGCCGATATTCAGCTTGAGTGCATTGGTGATCTCGCAGCAGATGTGGTACTTGAGCTTCGGCATCCATATCTTGAAGTCGGCTTCATGTATGAGCCTGGGGCACAGGATGGTCTTATGAAACTTGGCACGCGTCATGTTTACCTTGACATATTTGTCCTCGTTGAAGTCGATTACAGGGACATTGTACCGCTGCCCCATGTCATAGTATTCGGATTCCTTGAAGCTCATGCGCGTCGGCATGGCAAAGCCTCCCGACTCTCCTACGTTGAGGTCGGTGATGCCGGGGAACTCACGTACCCTGTTGACGACCTGGCCTACCAGGTCGGGGTTGGTGAAGGCATGCATCGAATATTTCTTGTTGGCGAACACGACATTGGGCTTGATCAGCACCTTGCCTTTAGGTTTGCGACCCAGCAGTTCGAATCCCTCTTTAACCACTTCCGCCATCTTGGCATTATCGTAGTTTTCTACACTGCGCAGTAAAACCCAGCGATCCTCAGACATATATGCCTCCTTTTATGCGGTCCCTTTCCCTGGCGCATGGCAGGAGAAAGAGATTTTTATTTGCCTGTTTTTTTCATTTTCCTTTGAGTCATCCGGATCACCATATCCGAAGTCATCCTGGTAAGCCAGCCGTTTGATATGCGGTGCAAAAGCCAGAGAAAGCGAGTAGGCGCACCCGGTATGAACAGGTACTTCTTCTTTTCGATGGCCTCGACGATCACCTTTGCCGCTTCATCCGGCATCATGAGCATGCTCATGTTCTTGACGGCCCTTCCTTCTTCCGGCAGGGTCTTGGCCTCGTCTATGTTCATTGGTGTGTCCACCTCCGGCGGGCATACGACCGTCAGCGGAATCCCCATCGGCTTGAATTCGTAGCGCAGACTGTCGCACAACCCGAGAAGGGCGGCTTTGGACGTGCCGTAGGCCGTGTACCCGAACATGCCGAAAAAAGCCGCCGCGGAAGAGAGCACCACGACATGGCAGCGCTTTTTCTTTATCTCGGGCAAAAGTGTCTGGATGACATTTCGCGGCCCGTAGAGGTTTATTTTCATGACCTCGTCGAACATGTCAAAGGTAATATTCTCGAACCTGTCCGCATATTTGTTTATTCCGGCGCTGCTGATGAGAATATCAGGTGCGCCGTATTCGTCCACGGCAGCCTTCATCTTCGCCTGAACATCGGTGAGATCGGCAACGTCCATGGATAATGTTCCTATGCGCTGGGTTGGCCTCAGCTTGAAGTTCTCTATCGTCTTTTTCGCCGATTGAAGCCTTTCCTCGTTGCGGGCTATCAGGAGCAAGTCGGCGCCCCTTGCGGCGAATATCTTGCCCATTTCGAGCCCTATGCCGCTGGAGCCGCCGGTCATAAATATCATCCTGCCGTCAAAGCTTTTCATATTCTGCTCCTCTTTATACCGTTATCGCTTTTGTATCGCCGGTTATGCGGCCCAGGTTTATGAGCCACTCAGGCATGCCGAGGTTAAGGCCGAAGGCCTTTGTCTCAATGAGTTCCAGTATCAGACCCGCTTTGTCGACTGTGTCCAGGTAGGCTACCCTGGTCTTGCCTCCGCCCGCATATTTGAGAGTTCCTTCCTGCAGCGGCGCAAAGCCCCTGTCCCGCATGATGCGCCGGGCTTTATCCAGGTTATCTACCACGACCCCGAAATGATGAAATCCGAACCCCGCTTCTCCCGGATGTGCGCGGTAGATATTATCGTCGCTGCCGTGCACCTGGATGAGTTCTATCTGCGTCTTGCCGGAATAACCGACAGCGATGTCGAGCATGATATCGACCGGACGGTCGCGGTAATAATAAGAACATTCGGTAATTATCGTGTGGTACCATTTTGGTATGTTGAAGAAGTCTCTGTAGAATTTAACACCCCCCAACAGGTCAGGCACCACCATTCCTATCTGCGTGACGGCTGGAAGATCAAGGCCGTCCGGACTTACCGGCGGTTTGTTAAATGGCTTCATCATGCAACCCCTCTTTTTGCATGTCTGCATCTTCTGTTCTGATAAAGTAACACTGTTGACTTTAAAAATCAAGCAAAGCATTCAAGGCGGCCTGAGGTCATGTATAAGACTTTACGACCTCATCGAGAATCCAGTCTATGGCCTTGTCTATATTGCGAACTTCGAGTGTTACCCTGCTTATGTAAAGCGAGACCATGCCGTGAAGGGTGCTCCATATCTGCAAAAGATGAAAGGGCGTTTCTCTGGCTGGAAACCGGCCTGTCTTTTCGGCAACGGCGTTTAAGATCGAGACCGCTATCTCAGGGATTTCGAGTGCTACTCTGTTCTGCCTTTCCGCTACAGGCTCCATTGCGGTGCCTCGGTAGTCACTGTATTTGGGGGTGTCCATGCTGAACATGATGTTGTAGTAGTGCTTGTTTTCTATCCCCCATTTAACGTAGGCATGCACGGCGGCACGGAACTTCTTAAGAGGATCTGCTGACGAGCGGTCCGCTTTTCGGAACTCTTCCGCAAGGTCGGAAAAGCCCTTTATAAGCACCATCAGGTAAAGCTCGTCCTTGTTGGAATAGTAGTTGTATATCGTCTTTGCCGTGAAACCCAGGCGTCTGGCCAGCTTGCGCATGCTGAGGTTCGTATATCCCTCCTCGTTGATTATGAAGAGGGCCTCCTTCAGTATGCGCTCTCGCGTTGCGGTAATAGCCTCGGGTGTGGCCGGAATCTTTGGCATGCATGCTCCAGGGACTGTTTCCTGAAAAAGGAATCATCCGTAATTTTAATCAGATGCTACGTTAAACGTAAAACCTTTGTCAATGCCGGGCTCTCTATCCTTGACATATCATCTCAACAATGACTTTCCTTTTAAAAGTGTGATGAACAAGGGAGGAATTTATGGAGATCAGTCCCGCATTTGTCGGAACCCGCCTGAAAGATTACAGGTGTGTCATTACATGGCGGCAGAGCATGAACTATGCAGCGGCCGTTAATGATATCAACCCGTGGTATTTCAACGATGAGAGCCCCTGCGGCGTCATAGCACCGCCCATGCAGGCCGTGGCGGTCACCTGGCCTGTTCTGGAGCATATCAAAGATTATCTTCCTGATGACGGATTCCCGATGGAAACGCTCCTTACACAGGTGCATTATTCTGAACACCTTCAGTTTCACAGGCCGATAAGGCCCTGCGATGAGCTTACGATAAAAGGCCGGATTGCGGCCATCGTTCCTCACAGGGCAGGGACGCATGCGGTAATCCGTCTGGATGCATTCGACTCCTCAGGGGCTCCGGTCTTCACGGAACATAACGGGGGCATGCTGAGGGGTGTGAAATGCGGCGGCACGGGGCGCGGGGAGGTTGACCTTCCTGTTGCACCTTTGCCGCTTTCCGCAGGGGATGAAATATGGAAGGCGGGCATACATATCGATCATCTCGCCCCCTTTCTTTATGACGGGTGCACCGGCATTTTTTTCCCTATCCATACGTCGGTGAAGTTCGCCCATACCGTGGGACTTCCGGGGATTATCCTTCAGGGTACGGCCACCTTGGCCTTTGCCGCGCGTGAGATAATAAACCGTGAAGCCGGGGCCGACCCGAGGCGCCTGAAGACGCTCTCATGCAGATTCAGCGGCATGGTTCTTCCCGGCGAGGACATCTCGGTCAATCTTCTGGAACGGAGGCTCGATTCCGGAGGCATGGATTTATTCTTCGATGTGGGGAACGCTTCAGGCGGCAAGGCCATCAAAAAAGGCTATGCCAGGATAGAAGATATTAATGACTAGAATACGTTTATCTCAAAGCCTTTGAAGATTTCTTTTATATGCCCTTTTTCGCCCGGGTCCATCCATGTCCTGCGCCCGTATTCGGGTTTCAACCCCAGTGCATCAAGCTTGGAAAGCCACAGCGGGTTGTAGGGCAGGAGCTCCACCTTGTTCAACGACAGACCCGATAGATAGTCGCGCAGAGCGGTCAGGTTTTCGTCTGTTGTCGTGATTCCAGGCACCAGGGGTATGCGCGGCAGCAGCTCAACTTTTTTTTCAGCGAGCAGTGCCTCGAAATTGGCCAGTATCGCTTTATTTCCTATGCCGCAGAAACGTGCATGTTCTGAAGCGTCGAAGAGCTTGAGGTCGAAATATACGATATCTAGGAATGGCAGGATAGATTCTTCGAATGAATGCCTGTCATACTGCCCGCATGTTTCCATGCAGACGTTTATGCCCTGCTCTTTCAAGAGGGGCAGAAGCCGTCTGAGATAGGCAGGGTGCATGCCCGGCTCGCCGCCCGAGAGTGTGACGCCGCCGCCCGTGTTGCGGTAGAAGACGGCGTCCTTGGCGAGGATATTCACAAGCTCCTCCTCTTTATATGTCCTGCCTGCGAAAGCAAGCGCCTCTTCGGGACAGGCCCGCACGCATGCGCCGCACATGGTGCACCGCGAGCGATCAAAAGGATAACCTCCCGCCGTGAAATTGAGCGCATTCTCCTTGCAGGCCTTTCTGCATTCTCCACAACCCTGGCATTTTTCCTGCTTGTAGATTATCTCCTGCGCTGGTGTTTTAGTTTCCGGGTTCTGGCACCACACGCAATTCAAGGGACAGCCCTTGAAGAATACGAGCGTACGGATACCCGGACCGTCGTCCAGCGAGTTTCTCTTGATGTCGGCTATCAGAGTATTCATGGCGCGCCCGTTAGCGGCAGGCGAATTCAGCCCTTTCTATGAGCTCTTCCTGCATATTTCGGTTCAGTTTGACGAAATATGCGTTATAGCCCGAGATGCGCACGATGAGCCAGCGGTATTCGTCCGGGTTCGCCATTGCGTCACGCATGGTGTCCGAGCTTATCATGTTGCATTGCCACTGCATGCCGCCCAGGTCGAAATAGCTCTGGACATAGCCTGAGAAGATATCGAGCGTCCTTCCATGCGAATCTCCGGGATGCGGAACGAGCTTCACGTTGAATGAGAGGTTATTGGGCATCTTGAAGTTGTCGAGTGCGGCTACTGTCCGGATGTTTTCGAGCAGGTTGTCTGAAGAGCCGGGTGCAGGCGTAAGTCCGGGCGTGAAAGCCTTTCCCTTCTTCCTGCCCGAAGGAAGCGCCCCCGAGAGCATGCCGAAACCCACGTGATAGCTGTTCGACCAGTATCCCGGCCAGTATACACCGCCTCTGTAATTCTTCTGCGCCGTGAAGTAGTCGTAGCAGAAATCCATGATGTCGTGGGCCATGGCGATCGGTTCTTCCTCGCCCGAACCGAACTTGGGGACACGACCGATCATCCTCTCGACGTCCTCGAATCCCGCGAAATCCGCGGCAAGTGCATCCAGCAGCGTTGAGAAGTCGATTTTTTTCTGTTTGTAAATGAGATTCTTAATGACCATGAGGCTGTCAATGACATCGGATATCGATACGAGCGCGACACCGGAGGTGTTATACTTTGCCCCGCCGAAGATTATATCGCATCCCTTTTCCATGGTGCCGTCCATCATTGCTGAAAGCAGCGGGGTGGGGTGCTGTTCCTGGTGTGCGCAGCCCATGTAGTTGTTTATCTCGACAGAGAGTTCCATTAGATATTTAAGCTGAGTCTTGTATGCGGCAAGGAAGTCTTCAAATTCGGGAAAAGCGTAGCGGGCGTCGCCCGTTTCAGGTCCTATTTTCTCTCCCATTACCGGATGCACGCCATTGTTTAGCGCCATTTCAAGAGGCGCTACGAGGTTCAGCATCATGCAGTTGGTATGTCCGTAGTGGCGGCCGGTGATGGTGGGTTCGACGCACCCGGTGGCCGACCAGTCACGCGCATCCGCAAGCGGGATGCCCTCGTTGACGAGAACTTCAATCATGGCCTTGTCGTTCTGAATGATCGGGCTTGCCGCCATATTGAGGTTAACCTCGCAAAGCCTTCTCAAGTATTCCTTTGAATTAACGCCGGGATAATACTTGGCGTTCATGTTGGGGTCCTGGAAGCAAAGCATTTCCGCCGCCTTCAGAATGATATAGGTCATATCGTTGACCGCGTTGTTTCCTTCGCTGTCGATGCCGCCCACTGTTACCGTGTCATCTGAAGATGTGCCGCCGAAGAGTTTGTTGCCTGTGCTTGGTACGAGCGGGTCATGATCGTTGAACCTCATGAAAAGACTGGCCACCAGCTCTATCGTCTTCTTGACTATGGCCCTGCGTTCGTCATCCGTGGCCGCTTTTGCTATGTCCTTCATGAAGAAGGGCTGCAGGAGCTGGTCAAGTCTGCCTATGGAGAGCGCGGAGTTGGCGTTTTCAATCTGCAGGCAGGTAAAGCATATCCAGATGGATATGATCGCCTCATAAACGCTTTCCGCAGGACCTGCAGGGACCTTGGCGCATATGCGCGCCATCTCGGTGAGTTCTGTAATGCGTTCAGCCTGGGCGGGATCTTCGGGGTTGAGTGTCGAAGCCAGCAACATTGCCTCGCGGCTTAGATGCTGCGCATAACAGAGAACACCGTCGATGGATACCTGTACCGCCTGGTAGAAGTTCTTCTTGTCATGGGTATGCGCCTTGGTTTCCTTTTCGTAGGCCTTATCACGGATCGAAATCAGGCCCTCGTTGATGGCGGTCTTGAAGTCAGGAACGGTATGCGAGATGGCATTGTTCTTCATCATGAAATAGAGCACGAAGCGTTCTTCAAGCTGCTGTGAAAGCGGGTTTCCGAAGCGTTTGCGTGTGTGCTCGCGTATGTTGCGCTCGGCCCAGAATGGAAAGACCTCCCGGTTGAGAATATCGGCCTCTTCCGGCGTCAGGTCGCAGGGGTTGAGATCGCGGGTGCTTATGCTCTTGAGTTCGGGCCAGATAAGGGTGCCAATGAACTCGGGATATATGGGTACGCCCACCTCCTTGGACGTGGTGGACCCAGGTATAAGATGACGTTCATGTATAATGGGACGTTTGTTCTCCATGCAGTAGCGCATGGCATGGGCCTGTCGCAGGTTGGCGTCGAAGACGGCTCCGCTTGAGGTGTGCTCGAAACCATATTCGCGGTGGTAGCGTGTGAGAAGCTGCGCCCTCTCGACACAAAGCGCCGGTTTCATGGCGAAGCGCCTGTTCTTAAGATATTTGAGCCTCGGGAAATCCTCCAGCGTGTATTCTTCCAGGTATGGATCGTCGAGTACCTGTACTGTGTCCACCTTGCGTCCAAGCTTCTCGTTTACCATCCTGCGGCGCTTTGCACCCTTGTCGATATCCACGACTTCCCGCATCGACGGAACAATATTCTTTTTTTTGCCGCCTCCCGCGATAAGCGTCGAGAGATAGGAAAATTTTGTTAGGTAGGACATGTTCCCTGTGGAGGACATTTCGTTCGTGAGCAGATAGTCTATGGATTCCTCAGGGTTCTTTGCAAACAGGCGGGCCAGTGTTTCCTTGTCGCGGTAGGCGATTATCGTATCAGGATTTTCTATAATACCTGTACCCGTACGCACTTTCCCGTTGTCAAAGATCATGTAAACATGGACTTTTTCATCACGCGTCTTGAACTGGAAGCGGGCGTTGAATATGCAGCCGGTTTCAGTGTTGTATATCTCACGCCTGAATCTGGGGACGGTGGAAAATATGGCCGCCAGGGCCTTTAGGGACATTTTGAATGCAAACACCGACGCATCGGTACGGAACTTGTTCATGATAACCCTCCTTGTTGTATGCTTTTTCTGCTTCGGGTCTCAGTCTCAACTTGACGGCAGAAATGGTGCGAGTGCGTCTTCAGTCAGGCGCTTCACGACCGGCAGGGGATCGCTCTCGTACTCGTGCATGCCGCGGCTGTTGTACAGCGAGACCACTCCGTGCAGGTTTGTCCACAGCTTCAGGATGAGATAGCCTGCATCACCGCGGGGGAATCCCTCGTTCGCCTTTGATATCTCCTTCAATACCTTGCCAGTTATGTCGGCCAGGCGGAAGGCGGTCTCTTTTTCGGCACGGGCCGTAGGCTCCATCGCGGTGTTGATGTAGTCGTTATATTTGGGAACGGCCCAGTTAAACATTATGTTGTAGTAGTTTGCGTTCTTTATCCCGAAATCCACGTATTCCCTGCACATGGCCCTGAGCTTCTCGACCGGGTCCGTCAGATTTTCTATGGCGGCCTCCATTTTTGCATTGAGGATATCGAACCCCCTTGTGAGCACCATGAGGTATATCTCCTCCTTGCAGGAGAAGTAGTTATAGAGTGTTTTTGCGGCGAAGCCGAATTTACCGGCAAGGCTGCGCATGGTCAGGTTGTCGTAGCCGCCTTCTGCTATTATCTCAAGCGCATAGTCGAGAATGCATCCGCGAATCTCGGCAACCTTTTCCGCTGGACGCGCTGATTTCGGCATGTAAAACCTCCCTGCTCAGGGATTACGTAACATCAACATAGTTACAGTAACTAAGTTACCATTATAAGTCAAGACATATTTGTCTTGTTAAGATTAATCACAAATTCATAATGCCTTATGGAAATAGTATTGACTGTATATGTTTTAGAAGTAAGCATGTTGATATGAAAACATATGAAAAGAAAACCGGGTTCTCAAAATCCCTGGAAATTAAGATACGCGAAATGTGTATCGATGACGTTGCGGACGTGTTTCATCTGGGTGAAGAGCTGTTCACATTCAGTACTTTCCCAAATATGTTCCGCACATGGGACGAGTTCGAAGTGATCGATTTTTTTTCATCCGAATCCGAATTCTGTCTCGTGGCAACCCGCAAAGGAAAAATTGTTGGGTTTCTTCTGTCAACAATAATTGAAAAAAGGTCACGCAAATACGGCTATCTGGTCTGGTTTGGAGTTGACGGGTCGGTGCGCAGAAAAGGCGTGGCGTCGAAACTCTTCGACAGAATGAAACGCATCATGAAAAAGAGCGGTGTGAACATGATTATAATCGACACGCAGGCGGACAATGTCGAGGCCCTTGAATTCTTCAGGAAAAAGGGATTCTCCTCACCGCAGGCCCATGTTTATCTTTCATTGAATATTGATTGAATAAAGCCGGGGTTTAACCGCGATTACCCGTTCATCCCCTTGAATATGAGACTGAAAAACTGATCTGCGATATGTTCGATACCGGGCAGCCGCTTTCTTTTGTGGTTAAGGACAAAGTAATAATAAACGACCCTCAAAAGCGCGCCGATTATCATGTTGGCTATGATTTCGGTATCCAGGTCTTTGTTGACGAAGCCGGCATCCACACCCTTCTGAAGGTCTTCGACGACATACCTGACCATCTTGCGTTCGAAGATGTCGACAAATGAGACGTGCAGTTCGTTCACGCTTGGGCCGATCTTCAGGTAGAGGTTGCAGAGGTCTTCATGCTCCTTGAAGAACTTGAGGCTGCGGGCAACAAGGGCCTTGTAGTATCCAAGAATATCTTTTTGCGCGAGTTCGGATAATGGAACCTGGGCCGCCTGCTCCCACTCATCGAGAAATTTTACAAGGATGGAAATGAAGAGTTCCTCCTTGTTCTTGAAATAAAGGTAGAAGGTTCCTTTGCCTATCCGGGCTTCTTTCAGGATGGTTTCAACATGGGTATTGTAATAGCCGTTTTTTGCGAACAGTTTTGTGGCGCATGTAATGATCTGGTTTTTTCGTAATTCAGCCTTCATCGACCTTGTTCCGCCATTTAAAGCCCCTTGTCCAATGTAAGCCATGATTTGCTTGACTTCGACTTTTATCAGCGTATAAATTAAATTATACAGACCTGACGCGTCAGGTCAATTAATTTATAATATCTATTTGATAATTTCAAAATGGGATGGAGGGTACATGTGAAAGAATCCACAAAAATCATGATGAAAAATCACGGATGGCGGTTTGACAGGTTTATCCATAACTATATCTATTTCGTATTCTACCGCCCTTATGTGATATTTGTCCTATGGCTGTTTCGTGTCCTTTCCTGGAGTCTGTCATGGTTCAAGCCATTCAACAGCATACTGTCCATGGCTTTTGCAAGGTATCATGCAAAGTTTTTGAGCATGAATGATGCCACAAAGATATTCACTCTCAACGAAGATGTTGTTGCCACTTCTGAAGAAAACAAGCGCATTGTTCCCTATGACTATGCCTACAAGATTGTCCTTAAAGATGCCGACTGCGTAGCAGTCATGGATTGCCCGTGCATCGTGGCAAAGAAAGGCCGGGATAATCTTGGCGACTGCGGCCCTATAAACCGGTGTTTTGCTGTAGGAAGGAATCTGGCCACCTTCTGGGTTGACCACTGTCAGAAGTACAATGCACACTTTATTTCCCAGGCGGAGGCCATCGGTCTCATAAAAGATTTTCGTAAACGAGGACATATTACGCAGGCCTTTTTCAAGGTGGCCACAGGCGGACGCACGGGCATTTTCTGCAACTGCTGTCCCGAGTGTTGCGTGAGTCTTGAGGCAACCAAACTGGCGAAAAAATTTAACTCCAGCCTTTCCATGGCCGCACAATCAGGATACTCGGTCGAGCATGACAGCAAAAAATGCAGGAATTGCGGAACATGCGCCAAAATATGTCATTTCAGCGCAATCGATTTCAGGGACGGTCATCGCGGGTTTTACAGCAGATGGAATTGCATGGGGTGCGGCCTATGCACTGAACATTGTCCGACCGGAGCACTGAAGCTCTATGTGGATAGCGACAAGCCGGTGCCGCTCGATATCGACCTGGTCAAGGAACAGTATGCCGATTAGGAAGCCATCCGGCATGGATGGCTGAACCGAATAAATAGTTGAAACCTTTAAAATGGAGGACATATCAATGCACAAAGAGTATGACGTTATCGTTGCAGGGTCAGGCCCGGGAGGCGCCACGGTTGCACGCGAGATGAGCAGGCGCAATAAAAAAGTCCTGCTGATAGAACGCGGAGGCAACTGGCAGGCGCTTGGAAACACCCTGTCAATCGCCATGATAATGCAATGGGTTCCATTGATCTTCAGCAAACAGGCCAGTGTTGTTATGGCCGCTTCCAACTATGGAGGGGCCTCTCTGATCTCCTGTGGGGCAGCAGTTGCACCTCCCAGAAAGGTATTTGATAAAGTGGGGATCGATCTTTCCGCCGAGGCCGCAGAAGCCAAAAACGAGATGTGGATCAACACGCTGCCAGATGTGCTTGTAGGCGGCACAAATATGCGCCTGCTCGAAGCGGCCAACGACCTGGGATTTAATTGGACAAAGACCGAACGCTTCGTGGACTCAAACCGCTGCGTGCCGGGCTGCGCCGATTGCATGCTCGGCTGTCCGCGCGGGGCGAAGTGGTCATCCCGCATCTTCGGGGATGATGCCCTCAGGCATGGGGCGGAGCTTCTTCTCAACACCCGCGTCGATAACATAATCAGGGAGAACGGCAAGGCAGTAGGCGTTGAAGCCAGCCACTTTGGCCGTAAAGTGAAATATTTCGGCAAAAAGATCATATTGTCCGGCGGTGTGTCCAATGTCGGCATCTTAAGGCGTGCGGGCATCAGCGAAGCAGGCAGGAGCTTTGCCGTGGACTGGCTGCAGTTCATCGGCGGTGTAATCCCTGGGATGAATACGGTTCATGATCAGCCTATGGCCGTGGGCACTATGGAGCATTACGAATCAGACGGAATAATAATACTGCCGGTCTTCCCCAACTGGTCAATGCTGGCTGCCATGCTTTCGCTCAAAGGCCCGCAGGCCCTGCCATGGATGCGTAATGCCTTCAGATGCAGCGGCATCATGGTAAAAATACAGGATGAACTGAAAGGTGAAATATTCCCTGACAACCTCCTCTATACATGCAGCAAGGAACCGTCCGAGCGGGACAAGAAAAGGCTCAGAAAAGGTGCGGACATAGTCCGCAAGGTTCTGGTTAAGGCCGGAGCTCCAGAAGATTCAATCATGGAACTGAAACCTTCCGGCGCCCACCCTTCGGCGGCATGCCGCATCGGCGAGGTAGTTGATACCAACCTCATGACCCGGATAGATAATCTCTATTGCTGCGATGCGAGCGTCGTTCCCGAATCGCTGGGCCTGCCTGTGGTCTGGACTGCAGTATCACTGGGTAAAAGGCTTGCAAAGCATCTTGATCAGCAGCTGAATATTTAATTTAACGACTACGGGGATGAATATGAATATATGTTCATCCCTCAACATTTAGCAGGGCATGAGGCCTGCTGAGACTATTTAAAATGAACAGCTTCGGGGTCGATTGGATCACCTCATCCGGCCATGTTGCACGGCTCGATAATGACTTGTGCAGAGACTGCAGGGTATGTGGATGTCTGACAGTTCAAGGCCGATATTCCTGTAAACGGCAAATCAAGTACGAACCGGGAAGCCTGTTTCGTCTCCGGTAAATTCACATTACAGTGACCCGGCGGGGCGCGCAGCCTTATTCTCGATGAACGAACATTGACACGGCACAATGAGCATATGAATGCCTGAACATGCACATAACAAAGCTTTCCTGAAGCCGCCGGCTCCTGCCGGTCATGGAACATCAACCTCGACAAGATTTGATTTCATCAGGTTGCCTGCAAGATCAAGCATCTTGAAATTGTAGAATACCTGTCCCGATGGTATGTTGGTCCTTGCGAACAGCGGATCGCCGGTAGAAAGCGAAAATTCATTCCCGGTTGTCATGGTTGCCTCCCCTGGCTTTGCCGGATCGTACAGTTCATAAATCGGAGTAATTATGTCAGTTGGCAGAAGGATGACCACCTGCTTGCTTGAAAGGTCATCCAGGCTGGAGCTCTCGCAGGCCATGTCCACTTCCCCGTAGTTAAGGAGTCAAGGACTTGAAATCTGATTTAGCTTCAATTGTTTATCGGCATTCCCAGAAACAAAATTTATTATTTGCATGTAGCGGTACGGTTAAAGATGACATTATCGAGATTCAGGGCGTTCGTCGTCAGCTGATTATCAAAGAAGTATTACTTTCTGACCTAAAGCCGGAATCGCGGGAGGCTGAGAGATAATATCTCTGAATGACCGGGAACCGGCACGTGCCGGTTCATTTGAAGGCGGCAGGGATCATTCTGCTGTGTTTTTCCCGGCTGAAATATGATAATCTTACCCTTCAGATGAATCTTACCTGAATTATGATTTTTTAATTCACCGGCGGATTCGTCCGGCTGCCGGATAGCGGGGGATAAAGTTATGGATAAAAGTAAGGGTTTTGCTGTCGTACTCCTGATCTTTTTTGCGGTTTCTCTCGTCTTCATTGCAGGCTGCAAAACGTTAAGGGCCCCTGTGCTGGATGAGCTTTCAATCAAAGGCGTCAGTTCCAGGACAATAACGCTCGATGCGCCTAAACTTATTGATGCCGGCAAACCAGAGGCGTCATTGAACGCATACATAGGTTTAACCGGAGAGATCAAATGCGACGGCACGGATGTGACATCCGCAATTGAGGGCCCTGTCGATGTGCGCAAGTCCGGATACCAGTTCAAGGGGCTTGTAACCGGAATGAGCTATGACATCATCGTAGTGGCCGCGAACATCTGCGGCAGTTCGGTGAAGACTGCGGCGGGCATAACTCCGGCTACGCCGCAAGTGGACCCGGCATCGTACCCGGGAATAGACGGCGACGAGATGGGGCTTTTCAGGTGGTACCTCAATGTGGCCGACGACCCCATCGATGATTTCAGCAAGATCGAGTCGTTCGATCCTGAACAGGGAGGCCTTTCTTCATACAGATACACCCTGGCTTTCATGACATACTTCATGACGATCGAGCAGTACCACAAGCTGCCGGCTTGTCCCGAGATTATCAGGCCAAGGATGGACAGGTTGATACAGAAAATGATCGAAAGGCCCGTCTGGTCATACTGGGCTGAAACAAGCAAGGGAGTTCCGCCTCTTGAGCCTCTGCTCAACAAACCCTACCCTGAGGCACACGATCCCGTGTCGGACAGGAACATCATGTACTCCGGTCACCTGGGGCAAATGATCGCCTCCTACGAGATGCTCTACCGGGATATGAAATGGTCTCGGCCAGGCTCCATCGTCTTTAAATTCAGCGATGACGAACAGTTCGTGTACGACAACAACTCGCTTCAGAAGGTCATGCACGATCAGATGAAGAACAACTGGCACAAAAGCATAGCCTGCGAGCCCAATGCCGTTTTTCCCGAATGCAACCAGCACCCGGTGATGTCTTTCATGCTGTACGACAGCGTGCATGGTACGAATTACGGCGAGGCCAGGAACGCATTCATGGATTTCTTCCTCCAGGCAAGGATGATAAGCCCCGTCACTCACGAGGCATGCCTCTTCTTCCTCATCAAGCAGAGGGCGACGGTCTCACAGGAATTTGCTAATTTCGGCAACATTATTTCGCTGGTGAGTGTTCCTGCGGCATGGCTTGGTCTTATAAATGTGAGGACATCAGTGGCCAACGGCTGGACCGGGACATTCATGCACGCATGGCAGCCGGAGTTCATTGAGAGACATTATCCTTTCCAGAAGGCCAGAAGAATAGTTGAACCCGACGCGAACACAGCTTATCTCAAGACCGAAATGGTGCTGGACCAGATTGCGACCCCTTTCTTCGCCATGCTTGCGGCCGAGGTGGGAGACCTTTCGACAAGAGACAAGCTTATCGCCTGGTGCAAGGACTACTACAAGCCATCCTGGGAAAATGGCATGCTTAAATATCCGGTCTGCGAACCTGTCAACATAATCGATCCGAGGAAAAACTTCACCCCCACAAGCCAGGCCCTGACAGGGGCGCTTATCGCCTATGCAATGGCGAACAAGAAGGATGGCCAGAGAGATGTCATACAGAAGCCTTTTACTGACAGGAACTTTACTTCACCCGAAATCACTAAAGTGGACTACCCGAATGTACTTGTAAAGCGCGCCATATACGACTTTGAAAAGGAGGCCCTCATCTTGACAACCGAAGGCGGTGCTATGACTCAAGGTTCAACAGTAATAAACATCGAAAGGCTCGACCCGCTTCGTATCTGGGATTTGATCATTGACGGACAGTATATCAGGAAGCTCTCCGGTGTATCGTCATTGCCCCTGGAGATAGGTCTTGACAGGAAGCATGACATAGTATTGGTGGCCGAATGAAACGATCCTCCTTTGAGGCATAAGAGATGTCTTGTCATAACCTGTCCTTGACATGACAAATAACGACATCCTCAGACGCATCCGGTATGCCTTTGACTTGAGCGATCAGACGATGTCTGCGATCTTCGGTCTTGCCGGTTATCAGGCAGACCGGGAGCAGATCACAGGCTGGCTAAAAACAACGGATGATCCCGCATATCAGGACCTCACCGACAAAGAGCTTGCGACATTCCTGAACGGTTTCATCAATTACAAACGCGGAAAAAAGGAAGGCCCGCAGCCCGAACCCGAGCGGCGGCTGAACAACAACATCGTTTTAAGAAAACTGAAGATCGCCTTGAACCTGCAATCGGAAGAAATAATCAAGATCATGAACCTGGCCGATATGTCCGTGAGCAAAAATGAACTGAGCGCGTTTTTCCGCAGTCAGGACCACAGGCAATACCGTGAGTGCAAAGACCAGATCCTGCGCAATTTTTTAAAAGGCATTCAGCTTAAATACCGCGCAGGAAATTGATCTGAGGCATGACACCTTTTGTCTATTTGATAACAAATTTCAGAAACAGGGGAGGAAATATCCATGAAAAAGCTAAGAATATACTGGCTTGTTACAGGTTTCCTTCTGATTTTTACAGTGGCATGGGCCCATGTGCCTTATCTTGAGAAAACCGACTTTACTGCCAGTGCGCCATTTAAATGTCCGATGGCATTACAGTCGACAGCTGTATACTCATGGCTGGAAAGCGACTCGGACGTCGATTTCTACACCATTACAGCCTATACCTCCGTACCGTTATTTGCCGAAGTGATAGTGCCTGTATTTGACGTGTATGCTGATTTCCGGCCCAGCATTGCCCTTATAGGGCAGGGCCTGCCTGACCCGTGTGAACTTCTGCCCGTACCTCTCGCCCCTGGTGAAGGCGCCATAGTGCTGCACGATGCCGGCCTGGAACCCAGGCCGCAGTTCTATGAGCCGTTCGGAAACAAATCCTATTATCAGGGTCCCAGGTTTGAGATGAACATAAAGGCCGGCAAATACAAGCTGATATACTGGGACCCGGAGGGAATGACGGGCGACTATACAGCAACGATAGGCAAATACGAAATATGGCTGCCCAAAGATATCATAAGGGCTTTCATTGTTACACCTATGATCCGTGCCGGTGAAGAGCTTCATTTGCCATGAGAGAGCGGAAGAATCTTGCCGCTTGACTGTCTTGCAGGCGGTCAGTTATCGACAGCAGGCATCCTCCCTGCGTTCTTTATTGGAAGATCAGATCGTGAGACAGAGATGTTGATTGTTCGATAACCTCTCATTTCAGGCCTTGAAATGGGTCAAATCCGTTAATTTATCAAGGTTCAAAGCCAGGCACATTTTCTTTTAAAGCATGGCAGGCGGAATGATTCTGCCTGCCATAAGATATTCTGGCTATTCCATATACGGATCGACGAAGGAGATTTCAGCCGACTGGTCGGCAAGGTTCTCTTTGGTGAACGGCTTCTGGATGTACTTGTCGGCATAGGCGGCCAGGAACCAGTTCATGCCGAACCACGGGTCGGCGGGCTGATCCTTTTTCATATCAAGGATGCTGCGATAATAGCCGAGAGCTTTTTCGCGCTCACCCATCAGATCGCAGGCCATGCCCGCGATGAGACGGCTGTGGCCAAGTTCGCGGAACGATTGTTTCTTGTTGAGCACCTTTTCGATATCGGCAAAGGCGTCTTCGGGTTTGCCGTCATGCAGGCTGTAAAGGGCAAGGAGCTGCCCGTAAATGATCTCGCCAGGGTCCTTTTTCCATGCATTGTTCAGATGGTCTATGATCTGGCCTTTATTGTCGGGGTCGGTTTCCTTCAGAGCCAGCGCCAGCATGAATTCGTCGAGCCCGGCCCGGACAGCCGGGTTCCTGAATCGATAGCCAGGAAGGACCGCTGGCGTAACCATACTCTTTTTACCTGCCAGTTCATCCTTCAAAGAAAACCCGAGGAAGGGGTTGTTGCACACGGGTGCTGGACCGTCCGCCACCCAGAACTCGAGCGTTTCGGGTGAGAATACGGCGCTGGTCTCGTTGTCGGCAACGCCTACTATATGCCCGGCCGCCCTCTCAAGGCCAGTGGTGTACTGGATGTGATCTCCCATGAATGCAGCCGCCAGATTGGGGTCGACGTTTCCATAGTTTTTGTCGATAAGCTGCATTAGGCGGCGGTATCGCGCCGGGCAATGCTCTATGATGTTGTACTTGATGGATATATCGATCTTGCGCTTTTCGTCGGTGACGGCCATGTTGGTCATGACTATCCTGTCCTTTTCCATGCGCCTGATCGATGCCTTGCCTGTGCTTAATTCAACTGCAAAGGCGTCCTTTTCCTTCCCGGAGGCGACAACATATCCGGCTGAAACCGCGCGTGGATTGTCAGTGAAAATCTTTTCGGCATCTTTAAGCGTGCCCGCCTTGCGGATGATCTCATCAGAAAAGGCCGGTATCGACCATCCGTCAGCCGAGACGTCGTCATAGACCATATAGTGCGGGCAGACGACTATGCCCTCGGTGTTCATGGCCGGGTTCCAGAGGATGAGACCCGCGGTACCTATCTTTACATGGGCGAAACCATCGCTAGGTTTAACGAACAGCAGCGTGGGGTATTTCGGCCATAGCGCGGTCCCGCCGTAGTCGGTGTTGCGGCCTACTATTGTTTTTCCGCCAGCTGCCGCTTTTCCCGCTGCAGCAAATGAACTGCAGGCCCCCAGCTTGATGCCGAGTTTTTCGAAGGCCTCGACGTTTTTCTTGGCAAACGCGGGTGTCAGAACCATGGATGGGCCGGTGTGATGGTTCGCCTTGAATATGATGTCGAAAGGAACGCCGGACCCATCCGAGATTCCCTTGAGTTCGGAAAGTATATTTTCGGGCTGGTGCTTGAGAAGGGGGTCATATACCATGAAGTCGAGATACTTCCTGAGAAGCCATATTTTAAGCGAAAACGGCTCTTTCCTGCCGCCGCTTATAACGTCTGCGTAGAACCGGACCGAACCATTATTGATTTCGTCTTTGAGGAGCACACCGTGCTGGTAGCCTACTTCGAATGGGGAACCCTCAAGATGCAGAACATTAAGCCCGTTCTTTTTTTCCATGACAGCAGGACCGAAAACCCTCTTGCCGTCTTCTGTCTGAAGCTGGGTGTTCTTGAGCTGATCCATGGTTTTCGCATCCGGACGGTAGCGGTTTCCGTCTCCGACGCCCAACGATGAAAGGAAAATTATTCCAGCGATAACCAGAACGAAAAGCGAAACTAGAACGATTGCGATTGCCCGTTTCATAATCATAACCTCCTATTCTCAGGCTTATTCTTCAGGTCTTTTGTTTACATAAACCTTCAGAATGCAGTCGGCAGGCTACCGCCTGCTCTTGTATGCAGGTCTCAGGGATGATTTTTCTCTGGCGGGAAATACAGCGAAACCATATTCAGTATATCCATAAAACCCGCCGAAGCAAGGGTTTCGTTAGGTATGGTTGGCTCAAAAACAAGCACTTTTACTGATTTGATTTAAAAAGTTGAGCCTGAAACTACAAAAAGATTTCCGCTTGTAACGGATACTCTTCTGGTAGGTGATGTACTTGTATCCTTTGGTCCTCACTGCCGCGATGCTTGGGATCGTTATCGGGAAGACCGGGAAATGCTCATAGAGGAATGCATCCCTTCCGGCAGCGATGGGAGACTTGAAATAGGTAACTATGCTCTTGCCCTGTATTTTTGAAGGGATGGGCTCACCTATTTATAGAGCGACATGCCGAGGCGTTTGAAGCATTCGTCGTTCACGCTGGGGAATTCGATCTGCAAGGCCCCGGTGTCGAACAGGTAGCCATTCTTTTTTTAAAGGGGAAACAGTATCCGCCAACCCAGGCGCCCTGATCCAGGACGAGTGTCCTTCGCCCCTTGCTTGCGAGAATGGCACCCGCACTTATGCCGCCGAGGCCTGCACCGACAACGGCTACATTATAGTCAGGAATATCAGGCCGTTAAACCATGTAGCGTCCCGGCAGGTAGGGCACCTGCTTCAAAATGAATCTGAGCTGCAGCTTTCTGTGTTCCGGAAGCTTGCTCCAGACAAAAACACCGGCTCCGATGGCCAGCATGTATTTTATATACCTCATCTCATTCTCCTTTCATGTGTTAAAACCGCTCGCACTTGATGAGTTTGTTGTAGGCGATATAGCCCGAGCCTACGGTCATGGGCACTCCGCCGCCCGGATGTGTGCCCGAGCCGCAAAGGTAAAGACCGTCGATACATTTGGATTTTGCCGATGGCCTGAATATGGCCTGATGGGTGGCGTCCTGGTCGAAGCAGTAAAGAGCTCCTTCCGGAAGCCTTAAATTACGCTCGTAGTCCATGGGCGACGACGCCACGGCATGGACGATGTGGTCCTTGAGGCCAGGTAAAAGCTTATCAGATATATAATCGATGTATTCGTCGATGAAGGTCTGCTTGAAGCTGTCCCAGTTGGTGCCCTTGAGGCGGTAGAACGATTCGGGAATGACATTGATGACATGGTGGCCCTTGGGTGCTAGCGAGTCGTCCGAATGCGACGGCCAGCAGAAGAGGCCGTAATTCTTGTTCGCCGGCAGCATCTCGCCAGTCTCGACGTGCTTGGTCCAGAAGTCGTTGACCTCCTGCATACTGACCGCGGTAAAGCTGTGATGGGCTTCAAGAGGAGGTTTGCAGTCGAGACCCACATATATCATACAAAGGCTCTTGCCGAGTTTGAGGCTCTTGACCCCGTTTTTCGTGAGCCAGGGCAGGTGCTCTTCTCCTATCATCTTGAGATAGAGCATTTTCGGGTTCACATTGGAAACAACGGCTTTCGAGGTTATCTCTGAACCGTCCTCTAGCACCACGCCGCATGCCCGGTTATTACGGACGACGACCTTCTTGACAGGTGTGTTGAGCCTGATCTCGAGCCCGTCCTTCTGACCGCACCTGAGAAGGGCCTCGGGTATGCGTATCATGCCGCCCTTCGGGTACCAGATGCCCCGGTGTTCGCTGTACGGGATCATGGCGAAAGGAGCGGGAACCAGCGCAGGGGCCATGCCCAGGTAGAGCGATTGGTAGGCCATGGTTTTGACCACCTTGTCGTTCTTGAAATATTTCTGGATCAGGTCCTGATAAGTTGCCATGAAAGGCAACAGGTATTTGAGAAGCTTAGGGTTCTTCTTTATGAGCCTGCCCATGTCGGCGAAGGTGTCTGCGGGTTCCGTGAACATGACGTCAAGGAAGACGTCCATCATTTCGCTGCAGTAGTCGCAGAAATCGAACCAGCGCCTGCCGTCCTCGGCCGAGATGGAAGATATGACCTTTCCCGTCGCCTCGATGGACTGCTCGATGGTTATGCGCTCGCCGTCGCGGTAGAGTATCGAGAACATCGGGTCGCACGGCACAAGATCGACCTCCTTGCTGAAGGCTGTCCCCAGCGTCTTGAAGACAAGCTCTATGGGCTGCGTGATCTCCACTATGGAAGCGCCCACGTCATGCCTGTATCCGTTCCTCTCGAATGTGGAGCAGCAGCCGCCGATGTTGCCGCTCTGTTCCAGCACGAGGACCTTGAGTCCGTGATGAGAAAGAAGGGCGCTAGACGAAAGACCCCCGAGTCCGGCACCTATTACTATGACATCATAATCCGGCATATTTTCACCTCCAACATATTTAATGCGTCCCGGCGGCGAAGCACCGGGTCGCTTTGCTTATATTCAGAGACCCTGCGGCGCCACGATTTCGAGATCGCTGACCGGGTACGCCGAGCACGGATGGAAATACCCGTATGCGGCATCTGCTATACGGCGGCCGTCGTTTTCCGGGTTCACGAAAACGTCTCCCCTGATGAGCCGTGTACGGCACCAGCCGCATTCACCAGACCTGCACTGTGAAGGTGGCGCGAACTTTGCGCGTTCGAGAGCCACGAGCACGGTCTCTGAGGCAAGCGCCGGGATATCCTTTTTTGAACCTTTGGAACGCACCGTGATCGAAAAGGTTTTTGTTGCAAGATCTTTCGGGTAGCCTGGGATGACCGTCACATCTGCGGTTTCTCCCATGACTTCGCGGCGTATGCGTCTGGCGGGCAGGCCGAAAACCTTGAGTTCATTATCTAGCATCCTGTACATGAGTTGAGGCCCGCATATGAAGACGGTTTTATCCTTCAGGTCGCCTGCGATATTCTTTATGCACTCAGCAGTGAGGAAACCCGTCGGCCCTTCCCAGCAGGAATCCGGCTCACTGCAAACGACATGCACGGCGATCTTCTCAGGCGCTTTTTGCGCCAGCTCACCCAGCTCTGCCGCGAAAATTATGTCATTGGGTGACTTCGTGCCGTAGATCAGCGTTAGTTTGAGGTTTTTGCCGTTTTCGACGATGTCCTTTATCATTGAGCGGAAAGGCGTTATGCCGCTGCCTCCTGCAAGGGCCAGTATCTCGGTGGTATCGCGCAGACGCTCATGGTAGAAGAATCCGCAGGGAGAGGACGCCGTCAGCCTGGTCCCCTCATTCCAGTTGGAGAAGGCGTATTCGCTGAGGAACCCGCCGTCCTTTTTTCTGAGAGTGATTTCATAAAAGCCTGCGAGCGCATCGTTCGGCGACGATGATATTGTATAAGGCCTGGTTATGGCAGAGCCTTCCACCCGGGTTTTTATGCTCAGATACTGACCCGCCCTGAAGAATGGCAGCACCTTTTTCAACCCGTCGGCCGATACCAGCCTGAATGTCTTTGTAGAAGGTGTCTCTATAGTGACCTTTGAGATGACGAGGTCGAGTGTAAGCGGGTGAAGCGTCTGGGCCAGCGTATTCACAGGGTCAACCGTGATGGGAGTCGACGCTCCTTCCTGTATATGTCTCTTGCGAACGTTGACGAGGTTCTTGAACCGTATCATGTCCAGAAGTCCGAATTTTACGCTGAATTTCATACCTCAACCCCCATTTCCTTCAATGTCAGAAGAGCGGTGGTCTGGCCGGAGAGGAGCGAACTGCTGTAGCCCAGCGCCCTGAAAGAGAAGCCGCCCGCGAAATAAAGCCCGTCGATGTACTTTTCATCCTGGATCGAGAGCATGCGCGGGATCACCGAATCCCAGGGTTCCATCTCGTAGCCGTATATGATTCCGTTGTACGTGCCGGTGTAGCGAGCGTATGTTTCGGGCGTGGATATCTCGATCTCCTCGATGTGCTTGCGGATAGAGAGCTTTGTCCCCCGCTCGAACTGTGTGATGAGCCCGTCGGCCATCTTCGTCTTCGTCTCGAAATAATCCTGGGGCTTTACGTTCTCCCAGGCCTCTGGACGCATGAGGCATGTCATGGAAAGAATGGTTGTGCCCGGCGGCGAACATTCAGGAAGAGCCAGGTTGAGGCATGTTGTCGCCTGTATGACCGGGGTCTCCGGCTTGTAGAATGATTCATAAAGCTTTTCCGTGTCGGCATGAGGACCGACGACGTATCCGTATGTGGTAAGTCCGATCTCTTCGGGCGGGGCGTCGAGTCCCATATAAACGACGAAAACACCCACGCCGTGCCTGCGGGCATTGACGTATTTGTAGGCTATCTCCGGTACCTCGTTTTTAGGCCATATAAGCTTGTTGTAGGCGAGCGTGGGAGATGCGTTGCATATTATGTGATGTGCGGTAATGGTTTCACCGTCAGCGGTTTCGACGCCTGAGACCTTGCCGTTTTTTACCATAATCTTTTCGACCTTGGTGTTGAACAGGAACTCCGCGCCAAGTTCTTCGGCCCTTGACTGGAGCGCGATCATGAATTCATGAGAGCGGTTTTTCGGTAGATAGCCTCCCATGGTCATGTACTTATATAGAAACGCCGCCCATATGGTGAAATTGAGCCTGCTCATCGGGGGCCCGAAGTTGAGCCAGTACGGATAGAGAAGATTCTTGGCGCGCCTGGAGAAATTGAACTTGTCCGTAACCTCCTTCGCCGTATAAGCGCCTGTCTTGAGGAAGTTGGCGTATTTTGTCCTCAGGAGTTTCTTGTCCGGATTGCCTTTGGATTCGGCGAGGTAGTTGAGGGCATCCAGGACCTCCTTGCAGAGCTCGAAATAGCGGGTCATTTCCTTCCTGCTTCCAGGGGCCTCACGTTCGACGGCTTCTATGTATTCATAAACTCCGGGAGGCAGTATGACGTCGATGCCCTCCTCTTCGAGAATGAATCGATAGGCGTCAGGCACGGGGTGCAGCTCCAGCTTGAGCCCTATGTCGTCGAGAAATTTGCGGACGTTTCCTGGGTTATCTTTCGATCCGTAGTCGCACAGTATGTGCAGAGAGGTCTCGAACTCGAATCTGCCTCTTACGAAGCTGCTTCCGAATCCGCCCGGAAGATTGTGCTGTTCCAGGCAGAGTACTTTGGCGCCGTGTTTGGCAAGCTTGGCTGATGCGCCAAGGCCTCCGTTTCCGGCACCGATAACGATGACATCATAATCAGGCATTTTATCCTCCGTCGGGCTGCCGATATTTCTCAGCAGCCGGTTTTGTCTGCAGAAGAGTCGGTATGAGCAAATCCTTTCCTGCCCTGGAAGTTTTTCACGCCTTCACCGAAGCCCAGGGCCATGAGCATCTTGTCCCAGATGAAATTGGGGATCACGCCGCGCATCATCCATGAGGCGTATGCGATCTTGGGTATGCACACGACCGTGATCTCCTTTAGGAGAGCATCGTTTACTATTGCCTCGGCGATCACGTCGTGATCCTTTATCGGAGGGAACAGGAGCTTTCCAAGTGCGTTGGTGGAATAGCCTTCAAACATGCCCTTGGCAATGTTTATGGGATGCACCGATGAAAACTTCACTCCATTTTTGCCTGCGGCAATCGCCTCGACCCTCAGGCATTCGGTGAGCATATGGACGGCGGCCTTGGAAGCGCAGTACGCGGTCAGACCCGGTGAATTTACAAAGCCTGCGCTCGAAGAGATGTTAACAATATGGCCTGAGTTACGATCTATCATCTCGGGAAGAATTGCGTGTATGGTATAGAATATGGCGTTCACATTCACATCGAACTGTCTTATTGCCTCCTCGACCGGACGTTCCCAGAAGTTTCCCCAGCGGACATAGCCGGCATTATTGACGAGTATGTCTATCCTGCCCATGTCTTTTCTGGCCTGAAGGGTAAGTTCTTCCACGAGGTTTTTATCAGAAACATCGCATTTATATGTAAAGACTGTTCCGCCCATGGACTCGAGTTCGCTTTTCGCCTCGGCCATGCATTTTTCGTTCATGTCCCAGATGGTCACAGAAACCCCCTGCCTGACAAGCCTCTTGCATGTACTCAAACCGATGCCGAGCGCTCCGCCCGTTACAACCGCTTTCTTACCTCCAAGCTCTTTCATATAGATCCCCTTGATAGAAATATTTTTTATATATAAGCCGGATGCATGCCCTGAACGGAAAACAGTTTCAAAGGGCAACGCTTTAATATCAAAAGAGCCTTATAAAAAATTGCAAGGCCGCCTTATATATTTTTTTGGTATTTGCAAAATTAAAATACCTGAATAATTGCACAAAGCATCATCAAAAGGTTTCATTTGGATACAAATGGAATAAAAATAAGGTGATTTTCAGTTACCGGTGGTTATTTCATCAATCTTGCCAGACAATCCCTTTTTTCTGTAGCCACCCGGAGATTCGCCTGTGGCCTTGTGAAATGCGTTATAAAAAGATGAAATGGAATTAAATCCAGCCTTCAGCGCGATGTAGGAAATCTTGTCCTCAGGCTGTTCGATCAGAAGACGTTTGGCCTCGTTTATGCGGAACTCGTTTACATATTCATAAAAGGTTTTGTTCATTTTTGTGTTGAGGATTTCCGAAAGCTGCTGCGGTGAAATCGAAAGTTTTTCGGAAAGACTTGGAAGGGATAGGCCTTCATCTGCAAATATATGATCTTCTTCCATCAGGCGCTGCATGTCCCTGAATATACGGTCGAGATCCAGTCCTTGAATTCGCGACAGGGCATATCTGGTCTTTTCTGTCTCAATTTTAATGAGCCGTATGTATTCAGGGTATCTCATCATGCTGAGAAGGAAGATTATCGGGACCAGGGAAGCCATCCCCATGCTGGCAGGCTGCATTCTTCCATAGAAAAACTGTTCGGCTGAGGCCGTGCCTATGGCGACAATCGAATACGCCACCTGGAAGAAAACGACCTTGGTCGAAAAATTTGTTACGTTACCGAAAAAGAGCAGTCGGTAACGGAAGATAATGTAACCGAGATATACGAGCGGAAGGCAAAGCGATATGAAGAGCAGGATGGAGAATAGTCCGGCTGCCGGGTTCCCTGCTGTACCCTCTAAAACGTCGAGGACGGGTACGTTAAGGTTCACGTCCTTAAACGAGACGCTCAGCAATGTGAAAAACACAACGACGCCAGGGAGCAGATGAAGAAGGCTTTTTTTGTCAAACCTGAACTGTGGATCTATTATTATGCAGAAGTAGAAGTAGAAAAGCGGTGCCCTGATGAATGTCAATGAAATATGCAGATCAGGAAGATAAGAAAATTCCCATATCGACCCTGCAATGACTATCCATAGGCCGAGACTGAAATAAAATACGGCTGAGAAATACTGGTCGGCGGTCTTGTTTCGAATCAGTAATTGACCCACGGCGAGAATAAAGAATAACCATGCGCTGAAAAGATATACTGTCGACTGGTTGAACACGCAGCCCCTTTCCTTTTCTAGCCCTAATTATTTTCTCGGTCTTTTTATCAGCCCCTGTATTTCGCTCATGAACTCGTTGACGTCCTTGAAGTCACGGTATACCGATGCGAACCTGACATAAGCAACAGGATCAAGGCTGTGAAGCTTGTCCATTATGCGCTCTCCGACAAAGGAACTAGGTACTTCCTTTTCGCCCCTGGCCTGAATTTCCTGGACGATGGAATCCTTTATCGCATCGATCTCGTCTGTAGGGACTGGCCTTTTTTCGCAGGCCTTCCTCAGGCCGGAGAGGATTTTTTCAGGGTTGAGAGTTTCCCTTGAGCCGTCTTTTTTTACAATAACCGGGATGAACTCCTCGATCTGCTCATATGTAGTGAACCTGTGACCGCAATGTGTGCATTCCCTGCGTCTGCGGATGGCCGAACCATCCCGGCTCGGCCTTGATTCGATCACCTTGTCTTCCACCCCGGCACAACTGGGGCACCGCATTTAGAGCTCCTGATAGATTGGGAATTTCGAGGTCAACTCCCCGACCTCTTTTCTTACTTCTTCGATTACGTCCGGGTTGCCCTTGGAGTTCAAAATTCGTGCTATCATACCGGCAATATTTCTGACATCGGCTTCTTTCATGCCTCTCGTCGTTACAGCGGGCGTCCCTATGCGGATGCCTGATGTGACGAACGGACTCCTGGTCTCGTTCGGAACGGTGTTCTTGTTCACGGTTATCCAGGCGTCGTCAAGCCACGTCTGGCCGTCTTTACCTGTTATGTCCGTTTCGGAAAGGTCCATAAGCATGAGGTGATTGTCTGTCCCGCCTGAGACGAGTTTGAATCCGAGTTTTATGAATTCGTCCGCCATGGCCGCTGCGTTCTTTACGACCTGCTCCTGATATGTCTTGAATTCGGGCTGCATGGCCTCTTTAAGTGCGACGGCCTTTGCTGCGATAACGTGCATCAGCGGTCCGCCCTGCATACCCGGGAATACGCTCGAATTGAGCTTTTTGCCCATCTCATCCCTGCACAGGATCATGCCGCCCCTGGGGCCGCGAAGTGTCTTGTGTGTTGTCGTCGTTACAAAATCGGCATAGGGCACTGGACTGGGATGCAGTCCTGTCGCCACAAGACCAGCGATATGCGCCATATCGACCATGAAGTACGCACCCGCTTCGTCTGCTATCTCCCGGAACAGCTTATAGTCGATTATCCTTGGATAGGCGCTGGCGCCTGCTATTATAAGTTTGGGCCTGTGTTTTTTTGCGAGGTCCCTTACCTCGTCATAATCTATGCGGTGGTCGTCTTTCCTGACCCCATAAGGTACGACTTTGTACAGCTTTCCGGAAAAGTTGACGGGTGAACCCATTGAAAGATGGCCGCCCTGGGCAAGGTTCATGCCGAGATATGTATCTCCCGGTTCGAGGATGGTGAAATATACGGCCATGTTGGCCTGGCTGCCTGAATGAGGCTGGACGTTAGCGAATTCAGCCCCGAAAAGCTTTTTAGCCCTTTCTATGGCAAGATCCTCGGCTACATCTACATATTCACATCCGCCGTAGTATCGCTTTGCCGGATATCCTTCGGCATATTTATTTGTCATTACGCAGCCCTGCGCCTCGAGTACCGCATCGCTGACTATATTTTCCGAAGCTATCAGTTCGAGCTTGTTACGCTGTCTCGTAAGCTCTTCTTCAATCGCATAAAATACTTCCGGGTCGGTCTGCATAAGATTTCTCATGATCTGGCTCCCTAATATTTATTTATTTCAGCAGCCCTGAACTCGATTTTTTCAAGCCTGCCGTGGTGGCGTCCTCCAGCAAAGGGTGTTTCAAGCCATATTTTTATCATTTCTTCCGCAACCCCTGGTCCGATTACCCTGGCGCCCATGACCAGACAGTTTGAATCATTGTGTTCGCGAGCCATGCGTACGGTATAGGCATCGTGGCAAAGGGTGGCGCGTATGCCGAAAACCCGGTTTGCCGCTATCGACATGCCTATTCCCGTTCCGCATACGAGTATGATCCGCTCGCATGCCCCGTCTTTTAATGCCTGGATGGCCTTTGCCGCATAATCGGGATAATCGACCGATTCGGTCGAGTCGGTTCCGAGGTCGATTATTTCACACTTTGCCTCTCTCAAGGCTTTTTTTACAGTCTCCTTAAGCGTTATGCCGCCGTGGTCGCAAGCGATGGCTATCCTCATGATATTTCTCCTATTCGCCTTTTCCTATGACAAGGCATGCATTCTGTCCGCCAAAGCCGAATGAGTTGTTCATGCAGTATTTTGCATCAGTGGGAACGGCCACACCAGGTATATAATCGAGGTCGCATTCCGGATCGGGTGTATCAAGATTGATCGTCGGGGGTAGCGTGGAATTATTGAGCGCCATGATGCTTATGGCGGTTTCCAGTGCGGCCGCTCCTCCGATAAGATGGCCGGTCATGGATTTTGTCGAACTGATCTTTAATTTATATGCATGCGTGCCGAAAACCTTTTTTATGGCAACGGTTTCCGCCTTGTCGTTTAATTGAGTGGATGTGCCGTGGGCGTTAATATATCCGATCTGTTCAGGCTGAAGCCCGGATTCCTTCAGGGCCTGCCGCATTGCATAAGCAACGGCAGGGCTGTTGGGGTCAGGGGCAACGATATGATATGCATCAAGGGTCATCCCGATTCCGAGAAGATAACCGAGAATTTTTGCCCCCCTTTCTCTTGCAGAGCTTTCTTTTTCCAGGACAAAAACCGCGCCTCCTTCGCTCATCACAAAACCGTCCCTGTTTTTGTCAAATGGACGTGATGCGCCTTGCGGGTCGCTGTTTCTTGTGGAAAGTGACCTCATCGCACCGAATCCCGCAACTATGAACCTTGTCACACAGGACTCAACACCGCCCGCTATCATGCAGTCGGCGTCTCCAGCCTGGATAAGCCTTGCGGCAAGGCCTAGAGCGTGCGCGCCAGTTGCACAGGCAGAGGCTACGGACATACCCGGGCCTTTTGCCCCTGTGAGGATGGAGAGATAACCAGTTGCCATGTTGGGGATATACATCGGCACCGACAAAGGAGACATTCTTTTTGGTCCCCTTTCCCTGAATACGGTATTCTGTTCCTCATATGTGAAAACCCCGCCGGCACCTGTACCTATGATTACACCAGTCCTGAATTCAGGATATGTGTCTTTTGCAATGCCTGCCTGATTTACCGCATCGAGGCCTGCCGTAACGCCCATCTGGGCATAACGGTCAAGTCTGCCGGAATCTTTGTTGCCAAGGTATTTTGAGGGATTAAAGCTCAGCGCCAGACCCCCGAAATCTGTCTGGAGCCCTTCCAGGAAGTCAATTTTCGCTATACCCGACCTGCCTGATGAAACATTGTTCCAGAGCTCTTCTGCTGTACATCCGAGGGGTGAAACAATCCCCATCCCCGTAAAAACAATCCGGTCCATTTAAAGAGATTTTTACTTTTGTGCCAGTTTGTCCTGGACGTATTTTATGGCATCCTTGACAAATTTTATGCTTTCAGCTGCATCGTCAGGTATTTCAATTCCGAATTCATCCTCCACGGCCATTATCAGCTCGACAAGATCCAATGAATCCGCACCAAGATCATCAGCAAAAGACATTTCGGGTGTAATCTCTGAAGCATTCCGGTCAAGCTGCTCTGCAATCAGTTCTATGACACGTTTTTGTACATCTGCCATTTATTACCTCCCCTGAGGATTTTTGAGGTTTTTACCTAAAGTTGCAAACAGTTAAATTATGCAAACCAGTTGTATCATATAACAGGTTTGGTGAGAAGAGTTTAGAGTATGTTATTGCTTTACAGTTAATGTTTCGCATCTGATCGCGGGGACGATTTTCTTTATCAAAGAAGCAAGCACGGACCTGGGTCCGATTTCAATAAAAGTATCAATCCCTTTGGATACTGCGTATTCAACCGATTGGGCCCATCTTACCGGGTTTGTCAGCTGCTGTTTCAAAAGGTTTCTTATCTGTGCAGGATCTGTTTCGGTGCCTGCTGTTGCATTGAAAATAATATCGCAGTGAGGTTTTCTGATGTTTATTTTGTCAAGATATTCCGAGAGTTTCTCACTTGCATCATTCATCAGAGGACAGTGTGATGCCACGCTTACACTCAAAGGGACCACCCTTGCCTTCTTTTCCTTCAATAGCGGCAACGCCTTTTCAATTGCGTCTTTTGTTCCTGAGATGACAATCTGGCCTGCCCCGTTTATATTAGCAATGTAAACATCACCAATAGTGGAAATGGTTTCTGAAAGGTCAGTTTCGGTGATTCCCATGACAGCAGCCATTGAACCCGGCGGCGAGTCCTGCATGAATTCACCCCGTTTCCTTACCAGGGCAAGCGCATCCGCAAAATCAAGCGCCTCTGAAGCAACAAGGGCGGAATATTCGCCCAGGCTGTGTCCCATTACCATTGCGGGTGAATCGAATCCGGAATCCTTCCACAGCGCAATACTGACTGAGAGTACGGCAGGCTGCGCATTCGTGGTAAGATTGAGTTCTTCCTCCGGACCCTCGGACATAAGTTTTCCGAGTTCATCGGGAATATCGGCAAGATTAAGACCCCCGGCCATTCCTTTAAACTGCGTTCCCTGACCGGGAAAGACTATGCAATACGGCATTATTTCTTGTCTTTTTCTTCTTTGGGTTTTACGATTTCCTTGCCTTTATAATAGCCGCAGCTCGGGCATACCCTATGGGGCGGTTTGGGCTCATTGCAATTAGGGCAGAACGAAATTGCCGGCAGAATCGCATGGTCATTCGCCCTCTTTTTGTCTCTTCTTGTTGTAGAATGTCTCCTCTTTGGTACAGGCATCTTACTCCCTCCTGAGTTTTGTCTTTAATATTGCTAGTTTTTCCAGTCTCGGGTCAGGCTTTTTTTCACAGGAACACACACCTTCATTGAGGTTGACGCCGCATACGGGGCAGAGCCCCTTGCATCCGTTCCTGCACTCATATCTTATCGGCATCGACAGCACCATCTCTGAAAGAATAAAAGCCCCCAGGCAGATATCCTTTCTGTAATAACCGATTTCCTGGCTCTGCCTCAATGCTTCAAGATCTCCCTGCATGTCAGCATGTGCCGGCAAATAGTCTGTGACAAGGGTTATATCTATCGGATATTTCATGCACCCAAGACAGATTGAGCACAGGGTCTCTATTTCCGATTTAATATTGATATCAGCATGGATCATGTCGCCCTCTCTTGTTAGAACATAATGGATATCCAGAGGTTTGAGGGCTTTTATGTCGTCACTAAGCAGAATCTCCCCGAGGATTTCAGGTTTGAATGATAGCGTGTTTTCAAACCCTGAGTCCGCGATGCTGTCGACAGGTATCTTTATGTCATCTATTTTCTGTATGCTAGCCATAAGTGTAGCACATGCTACTATTTCATTGACTTTTCTTTGTCAAGCAAATCCCCTTGCCGTTTCAATCCTGAATACCGGTAAAAAATCCCGGCAGAAAAAAATATATATTATTTTTTAACAATATAAAAAAGTTCTCCGATAAGGATTAAATGGAAAGCACTAAAATTATGTCAGTAACGGGGTAATAATGGCGGAAATGTTGAAGAACAGCGATCCTTTTCAACCGAAGGTGTTTAACTTAAAGATCATGGGAAATAACGAAGAAGTCTTTCTTGAAAGCATTTTAAATCATCTTAGAGATGTTATTCTTGTGATAAAAAAAGATATGAGCATTGCATGGGCAAGCCCGTCAATATTCAGCGAATGGGGCTATGAAAGCGGCAAGCTTATCGGCACGGATATAAATATGATATTGAGTCCCTATGCCGCCAGAACCTTCATGAAGGCGTTTGATGAAGCGGTATCGGTCAATGTCCCTCCTCCATCTATCGAGATGCCCCTCGAACTGTCGGTTACGGCCAGAGAAGGATCGACCCTGTGGGTTGAAGCAAGATGCAGTTTAATCAGTGATTTTAACGGTGGAGGCAGTGCCATAGTCTGCTGCTGTCGTGATACATCGCTGAGAAAACTGATAGACGACACAATGCAGGAAAACATAAGCCTGCTTCAGATACTTATAGATTCAATACCCGATGCCATTTTCATAATCGACAAGAACGGATACATTGAAGGGGTGAACAGGTCGTTTGAGGATGCCATCGGTCAGCCCGGGGCGACACTGACCGGCAAAACGCTGAAGGATATGGGCAACTCATCACCCAATGAGCTGATCAGCTGGCTAAACACCATTCTGGCAAACCTTGAAGGCAGTGCAAAGGTATCCCTTGATCAGGTAATGTATGCCGATGGTGAGATCAGGGATATAGTGTTTAACATGATACCGTATCTAAGCTCGTCAGGGGAAAGCCTCGGGACAATAGGCATAATATATGATGTTACGGAAAGAAAACGTCTGGAAACTTCACTAAGGAAAGAAACCAATGAGCTTAAAATTGCCCGGGAGGAACTTTCAAAGAAAAATGCAGAACTTGAGGCTGCGTATTCCGAGCTGAAAGAAACTCAAGCCCAGATTCTGCAGCAGGAGAAGATGGCATCCATCGGACAGCTTGCTGCCGGAGTGGCTCATGAAATCAACAACCCGATGGGTTTCATTTCGAGCAACTTGAGCTCCCTCTCAAAATATGTGGACAAACTTTCTGATTTCATGACGACACAGGCTAAACTTGCCGATACCTGCCCGGATGGTGAAATGAAGTGCGAGCTTGAGGAGAAAAGGAAGAAACTGAAGATAGACTTCATACAGGGTGATATAAAAGACCTTATCGTGGAATCCATAGAAGGGGCCGAAAGGGTCAAGAAAATAGTTCAGGACCTGAAAACATTTTCAAGGAACGATCAGCTTGAATACAAGGAATCGGATATAAACGAATGCATGGAAAGCACGATCAACATCGTCTGGAATGAACTCAAATATAAGGCGACAGTTATAAAGGAATACGGTGACATTCCCTTCGTCAAGTGCTTCCCGCAGCAGATAAACCAGGTATTCATGAACATTCTGGTCAATGCAGTTCATGCAATAGAAACAGCAGGGGAAATCCGGGTGAAAACATGGGATGAAAACGGATGGGTTTATGCCATGATATCCGACAACGGGCACGGGATTCCGCCGGAAAATTTGAAAAAAATATTCGAGCCTTTTTTCACTACGAAAGAGGTCGGAAAGGGGACAGGTCTTGGTTTGAGCATTACGTATGACATAGTCAGAAAACATGGTGGTGATATATCTGTAAAGAGCGAACAGGGCAAGGGGACGACATTTACTGTCCGCCTGCCGATAGCCGGGGTGAATTTGGATGAATAGCAAGATCAGAGTTCTTTTTGTCGATGATGAGCCGCCGATACTCAATACGTTAAAGCGACTGTTCATGGATTGCGGATTTGATATCCTGACTGCGGAGTCGGGTGAAGAGGGGCTGGAGAAATTGGAAAAAGACCCGCCCGTACATATAATAGTATCCGATTACAGAATGCCGGGTATGAACGGTGTGGAATTTCTGAAAATAGTCAGCACCAGATGGCCGGAAACCATAAGGCTTGTCCTTTCAGGTTATGCTGATACGGCAAATGTCGTCGCTGCAATCAATGACGGTCAGATATTCAAGTTCATTCCGAAACCCTGGAATGATGAAGACTTTAAAAACATTGTCATTGACGCGGCGGAAAAATATCATGTCCAGGAACACAACATGGTAACTCTAAGCGCGTGGAAGCTTATAGAATCCCTGCCTATTATAATGCTCAGGTTTGACATCAAGGGGAATATTGTATGGATGAATGTTAAAGCCGCCGAAGTTTTTGGAGAAGAGACACATCGTAAAAATATTTCAGAGGTGCTGCCGGAGACGGAAACAGTCGTATCCAGCGCGTACGAATCAGGGGAAGCAACTAAAATTTTACTGGTGAGAGGCAGGCGCTATCAGGCCGACGCCGCATTGCTTGTTAAAGACGGTAACAAGGAGGGCTGTGTCCTGGTTCTGGATGACAGAGACTGAAAATGTCTGAAAAAGTACTTATCATAGATGATGATCTGGCGAGCCTTCATACCATTGAAAGGATACTCTCCGATCTTGGAATCGATGTAATACTGTCTACAGATCCGCTTGAGGCGCTTTCCATCATCAAAGAACATGAAATATCGGTCGTGGTGTCGGATTATATAATGCCAGAAATCAACGGCCTGGAGCTGTTCTCTAAGCTGAAAAACATTGCCCCGGACATCAAGCGCATTCTGATTACAGGCCATGGGGATTTAAATACCGCCATATCAGCTATAAACGAATGCGATATTTTCAGATTCATACCCAAACCATGGAAAGACAAGCTTTTGATTGAATCGGTCAGTGATGCCATCAATGAATACAGGATTGTCAAATCGATGCGGCGCTCGGATGAAAGCATGCTCCTGTCTCTTGCCCAGACTGTTGAACTTAAGGATCCGTATACAAGGGGGCACTGCGACAGGGTTGCCGATGTCGCGATCTCGATTGCGGAAAGACTTGAACTGTCTGACGATACAAAGAAACATATCAGGCACGGAAGCTGGCTTCACGACTGCGGAAAGATAGGGGTTCCAGAGTCGATACTGAATAAAGACGGGCCGCTTACAGCAGAAGAAATGGATATTGTTAAAAAGCATCCGGTATGGGGGGCGCATGTAGCCACCCTTGCTCAGTGCCCGGAAACAGTCATCAACATAATAAATTATCATCATGAACGCTATGACGGACTGGGTTATCCTGAAGGCAAGCGCGGGACAGATATCCCTGTGGAAGCCCGGATTGTTGCCACTGCAGATATTTTTGATGCCCTGTCGTCCGACAGGCCCTACAGAAAGGCGTTTCCAGTTGAAAAGGCGCTATCCATGCTTGAAGGGATGAGGAATAAGGAACTTGACCCGGTCCTTCTGGACATTTTTTTCTCAACAATAAATCAAAAGAGGTGAAAAATGGATGGATGCGAAGAGAGAATACCATCCAGGGTTCTTATCGTAGATGACGAGGAAAACATAATAAGGTCCCTTACCAGGCTCATCATAAACAATGATATTGATGTCCTGAGCGCGTCCTCGGCTGAAGAAGCCATAAAGCTTCTTGAAGAAAACGAAGACATTTCTCTGATTATTTCGGATCAGAGGATGCCGCATACTACAGGCACGGATTTTCTCGAGCAGGCCCGCAGGATCAGGCCTCTTGCTACAAGGATACTGTTGACCGGGTATTCGGATATAAAGGCTGCAGTAGATGCGATCAATAAGGGCGGGGCCTACCGTTATCTGACCAAGCCCTGGCGGGATGAGGAAATTCTTCAGGCCGTGCAGGAGGCTGCATACAAGTATGAACTGATCCAGAAGAATAGGAAACTCTCTGCTCTCGTAAAAGCGAAAAACGAGGAGCTGAAGGAATGGAACACGAAACTTGAAGCAAGGGTAAAAGAACAGACGCTTGCGCTTCAGAATCAGAATGAGTCGCTTAAAGGTCTTAATCTGAGACTTGCCGGGAATTTCAGAAGGACGATAGCCGCGCTTTCGGCCCTGATTGAATTAAGGGACAGGAACGTGAAGAACCATTCGGGAAATGTTGCTCAGCTTGCAGAGAAGGTGGCGTCCACAATGGGATTTTCCGAGGAGGAAACGGAAAAGATAGCCGTTGCGGCGTTGCTACATGACATAGGCAAAATCGGCATGCAGGACTATCTTTTAAGTAAAAACATCTCGGAACTCTCTGAAGATGAATTTGGCGAATACAGCCTGCATCCTGTCAGGGGTCAGGCAGCAATAGATTCCATCGACGACATGCAGGAAATCGGGATCCTGATAAGGCATCACCATGAGAACTTTGACGGAAGCGGCTTTCCGGACCAAATAAAAGGAAACGAAATACCTGTCGGTTCAAGGATAATCGCCATTGCGGACTTCATTGACCGGAACCTGGAAAAATATATGAGCGATGTTGCAGTTGATATGACATTGCGCGATCTCAGCGATAAACTGGGGACGCATTTCGATCCCAGGTTATATTCGCATTTTTCACGGCTTGCCGCACAAGTATGCTCACGCTCGTCAGTCAATACAGACAAATCGGAGCGCGAGCTGTCACCGAATGAGCTTAAAGAGGGCATGGTTGTCTCCCGTGATGTAAAAAGCGGAACCGGCATACTGCTTCTGAGTAAAAATATTACGCTGAATGCCATGAATATCAAGGCGATCAAACGATACTATACAATCGACCCACCTCAGCGCGGGGTATTCATATGGTCAAGGTAAACTGTCATGATTGAATATGACGAACTGGACAGGAGAATGGTGTTAAAGCTTGTGTATTACGGCCCGGCCCTGTCGGGCAAGACCACAAACCTGCTCAAGCTGCATGATCTTCTTTCATCCGAGGGCCGAGGCGACCTCATGGTGCTGGATACAAAGGACGACCGCACAATATTTTTTGACCTGCTGCCGTTTTTCCTTGTTGCGCCAAGCGGCCTGAAGATCAAGCTGAAGGTCTATACCGTACCCGGACAGGTCAAGCATGATGCGACAAGGAAAGCTGTTCTGCAGAGATGTGACGGGGTGGCTTTCATTGCGGACTCGCAAATCGCCGAAGAATCGAATAACTCGACAAGCTTTGGAAATCTTGAAACAAACCTGTCAATAGTGGGGCTTGATATCGATACCATCCCGCTGGTTGTTCAGTTCAACAAAAGGGACCTGCCGGGAATAATTTCCGAACAGGACATAAGGCGCGTCTGGGAACCGACCGGAATTCCCATATTCATGGCATCTGCCCTGAATGGTCCGGGAGTTGTCGAAACATACAAAGCGCTCCTTGATAAGACATATGATTACGTTGATTCCAGGTATAATCTGGGCAGCGTGCACGGCCTGAGCAAAGAAGATTTTATAAGCAGGCTTGCCAGAGTGGAGGCATCCTGACATGGCGTTAAATGACAGCAGAGAACAGCTTTCTTTTGTAGTGGGCGAAGAAAGGCACATTAAGGATATTATCAAAAAAAATGAAGTGCTGCCTATGCTGGAAGGTGCAGTTAAGGCAGGAGCCAGTCAGGTCCTTGTAAGGGATGACAGGGGAGATATCCTGTGGTCTTTCGGAGATTCGGGAGGAACGCTCATAGAAAACCTCAATATAATCCTTGAGGGGGAGCCCGTTGCAAAGCTTGAGATCCATGCAATTAACGGCACGGATATCAAGGGGATAGCAAAGCTGCTGCACCATTCCATCAATACGCTTATCAAAAACAACCTGAAGCGGATGCTTACTTCAGAGATACATACCACAATTATAAACCACTCCTATGACGAGCTTCTGCATATAAACAAAGAACTTTCAGCATCGGAACAGAAGTACAGGGAACTGGCTGAAAGCCTTGAAATTAAAGTAAGGGAACGGACTGAAGAACTAAAACAGGCGCACACGATAATGCTTCAGCAGGAAAAGATGGCATCCATAGGTTCTCTTGCCGCGGGTATTGCACATGAGATAAACAATCCTATGGGATTCATATCAAGCAACCTTAGAACCCTGTCCAAATATTTTTCCAAGGCAAAGGAAATGCTCAGCCACTATAGAAGTGCGGTTTCTTCAATCCCTGAACTTGATGAGGCGACCCGGGAAAAGTGGAAGCAGCTCAAACTCGATTTCGTGTTTGAGGATTCCATGAGCCTTATCGACGAAAGCTTGAGCGGCGTCGAAAGGATAACCGTCATAGTGAAAAATCTCAGGGCTGTATCGCATATTGATGATACAGAAATCGGTATAATGAATATCAATTCTGAGATTGACAGTATTATATGTCTTCTTGCTCATGAAACGCCTTTCGGCACGAAATTCATAAGGAACTATTCGGCAATTCCGGGCTTACAATGCAGACTCGGCCTGTTATCCCAGGCTTTTCTGAATATATTGCTCAATGCGCTGCAGAGCAGGCATGATGGTCTTATTGTAACAATTGACACGACTTCGGACGAGGAATCGGTTTATATAACTATTGCCGATAACGGTCCGGGAATAGCAGAAGATATCAAAGACCGGATATTCGAACCTTTCTTCACCACTAAAGATGTCGGCAAGGGGCAGGGGCTGGGATTGACTACTGCATACGACGCCATCACATCTCATAACGGATCAATTGAGGTGGAAAATAAAAACGGAGCAGTTTTCAAAATAAAACTGCCTATAAGGAAATAACATGGCCAAGTATTCAAAGCTTTTTAAACAGGAAATTTCCGATCAGCTGGATAATCAGGAAGAGCTTCAATCAGACATTGAAGTATTTGACAGGTTCACCCTGCTCTTTGTCGATGATGAAGAGAATGTCCTAAAGGCCCTGAAAAGGGTCTTCCTTGAGGAAAACTATAACCTCCTTGTTGCTTCTAATGCAGAGCAGGCCCTTGACCTGATAGAGAGGGAAAGCATTCAGCTTGTTATTTCGGACTTCAAGATGCCCGGAATGAACGGTGTTGATCTCCTGAGAGAGATAAAAAAGAGAAAGCCGGGAATACTCAGAATAATGCTGACAGGACATGCCGATGTACAGGCTGTGATGGGGGCCGTTAACGAAGGAGCCGTTTACAAATTTATAACAAAGCCCTGGAATGATGAGGATCTGCGCCTGTCGGTAAGCCTTGCGCTGCAGCAGTATGTGCTTTTAAAGGAGAACAGGGTTTTAAAGGAAATCACAAAAAAACAGCAGATGAAAATAAAGAACTTCTCCGCCCTGTATGACAAGGAGAGGAAAGCGCTTGGCAATATTCTGATCAAACTGGGCATTTTGAAACCGGAAGAACTTGTAAAGGCTCAGAAGGACAAACAGGAAGACGAGTTTATAACCGAAACGATCGTGAGGCTGGGCTTTGCATCCGACTCAAAGATAATCAAGGCCCTTCAGGCGCATCTGAATATAGAATTCATAGACATCAATGAAACTCATATAAATCCCGGCATAGTACGTTCCCTGCCGAAGGATTTCTGTGAGCGCAACAGGCTTCTGCCGATCAGTCTTGAAGGCAGCAACCTGACTGTTGCAATGGCAGACCCGTCCGATATTTTCCTGAGGGACAACATAGAATACCTTACAGGCTTGAAGGTTTTCCCGCTGATTTCAGGAAGTGCTGATATATTAAAGGCAATCAGGCAGTCTTATGGCGAGAAGGAGAATGGCCAGTATGATGATGTCGATCTGGTAAGCGGCATCGAGCCGATGGATGAAATCGATATTGTCATTGACGACGAAGACGAAAACCTCAATGTTCAGGAACTCCTTAATTCTTCAGAAGTTCCGCCGATCATACGTGTTGTTAACGCAATCATATCGGAAGCTATCAGATACAAGGCAAGCGATATACATATAGAACCCAAGACAAAGTTCACGCTTATCCGCTACAGAATAGACGGCATACTGCATGCAAAGATCAAACTCCCAATCGACTATCATGCATCCACCATTTCCAGGATAAAGATACTGTCAAAAATGGATATTTCGGAACGCAGAAAACCACAGGACGGCAGGTTCACGGTAAAATCAGGAACAAGGCTGGTTGATTTGCGTGTTTCAACCCTGCCGACGATAAACGGTGAAAAGGCGACGCTCAGGATCCTCGACAAGAGTGCTTCCATCAAACAGCTTTATGAACTTGGAATTGAAAAGGAGGATCTTGACAGGATATATCACCTAATGAAGAAACCGCAGGGGATAATCATCGCGACCGGTCCCACGGGAAGCGGCAAGACAACCCTGCTCTATTCAATTCTCAACACAATGATGCAGAGCACGAAAAACTTCGAGACAATCGAAGACCCTGTCGAATATTTTCTTGAAGATGCAAACCAGGTTTATATCAAAGACAAGCTGGGCCTTTCTTTCGCCAATGTCCTTCGTTCAACCATGAGGCAGGACCCGGATGTAATTCTGGTCGGCGAGATTCGTGACCTCGAAACCGCGGATGTCGTTTTCAAGGCCGGAATGACCGGTCATATGGTTCTGTCAACACTGCATACAAACAATTCAATTGCTTCCATTACAAGGCTTATCGACCTGGGCGTGAAGCCTTATCTGATATCGTCCACTCTTGAAGGGATAATTGCCCAGAGGCTTGTAAGAAAGATATGCCGGTACTGCAAGGAAGAGGTTGAACCCGATGAAAACATGATGCGTCTGCTTAACATTTCGAAAAAGCAGATAGGCGATAAGGTATACAAAGGAAAGGGTTGTCCTCAATGCGGTAATGACGGCTACTCCGGACGTGTTGGCCTCTTCGAGATATTCAGCATGAATGACGATTTCAGATACATTATAAGCAGCAACTACAGGGAATCGGATATCTGGAGTCTTGCAATATCGGCAGGCATGTGCACGCTCATGGATGCTGGGATAGCAAAGGTCAAATCCGGGGATACAACACTGGAAGAACTGATACGTGTTCTCGGTCCTCAGACAAAGCATGAATACAAATGCCCTTCATGCAGTGCAATGATAGATATGAAATTCCTCTTCTGCCCGTATTGCGGCAACTTCAAACACAATGTCTGCAAGCTGTGCAAGATGCCGCTGGAAGAGGAGTGGATAAAGTGCCCGTTCTGTGGAGGACACAGGGAATAGAGACCCCTTATTTGGGATTGTTATTATTATAAGGATTCATTAGAATGTAATCAGCATGGGAGAAAGCTGTGCGTTTTGCATGGCCTGCAAGCTTTTTTTCAGCAAAGATTAAATTTAGATCCGGACAAGGGATTTTCAGATGACCGATGACAATAATGATTTAACCGGCAGGAGAAATAAAAAAGGTACAGACCTCCGTTCGATAAAAACGCCCAAACCCTTCCTGCAGCTGATTGAAGGAGCAAGGGAATTGGCTCTGCCAAGAAATGCCGCCGAAAAGGCCCAGGATCTTATTTACGAGGCATGGGATGCAGATACCTATGCCAAGCGGGTGGCGCTCGCAGAAAAGGCCCTCGAAATTTATCCCGACTGTGCCGATGCCTATGTCATGCTGGCGGAGGAAACGGCAGACCACCTTTTTGAGGCAATAGAATTATATAGGAAAGGTGTTGAAGCAGGTATGCGAACAATTGGCAAGAGGCATTTCGATGATATTAAAGGTCACTTCTGGGGCCATATTGAAACCAGGCCATATATGAGGGCAAAAGCAGGACTTGCAGGCTGTCTCTGGGAAGGAGGTCATTTTGAGGAGGCCTTGAATCACTACAGGGAAATGCTTGAGCTTAACCCTTCGGACAATCAGGGCATTCGCTACATAATAGCAGGTTGTCTTCTGTATCTCGGACTTGAGGATGAGCTTGAGAAATTGCTAGACAAATATGATGAGGTTTCCTGTGAGTGGCTTTATACAAAGGCGCTTTTCGCATTTATGAAACACGGAGATGCCATTGATTCGCTGGGATTCTTGAGAAATGCGATCAAGGCAAATATGTTTGTCCCGATTTACCTGCTCAACAGGAAAGAAATGCCGGAAATTCTACCTGACATGTACAGCTTCGGCAGCGAGGACGAGGCTGTAGTATATGTGGAAAGAAACGGCAGCATATGGAGAAAAATAAAGGGCTCGCTCGTCTGGCTGGCGAGCCATTCAAAATAGCAGAACATGAAAGGCTGAGAACAATGGCGACTTACATAATGCGGATGGACTGCCAGGACAAAAAGGGCATTATCCATGCAATGACTGGAGTTCTGCTGAAGCATGGATTCAACATCACACAGAACGGGGAATTTGTTGACAGGGAGCGCATGCACTTTTTCATGCGCACGGAGTTTTCCGGTGACCTTCCTGAGAAACTTTTAACTGATATGAAGGAAGCCCTGCCTGATGATGCCAACATCGAAATAACCGAGGCCAGAAAAAAAGAGATTGTGGTTCTTGCAACAAAAGAACCTCACTGCCTTGGAGACCTTCTCATAAGACACGCTTTCGGCGAGATGAATGCAAGGATTAAGGCGGTCATAAGCAATCAGGAAAGGCTCAAGCAGCTTGTTGAAGGTTTTGGTCTGCCGTATTTTTATGTTCCGCATGCAGGTATTACAAGGGAAGAGCATGAGGGCCGGATATCTTCAATCATAGATGAATTTGCGCCCGATAACATAGTCCTTGCAAAGTATATGAGAGTTTTCAGTCCTGATTTTGTTTCAAGATATAAAAACAGGATAATTAATATCCACCACTCATTTTTGCCAGCATTCATCGGTTCGAATCCCTATACGCAGGCTTATGACAGAGGGGTCAAGATAATCGGAGCAACCGCCCACTTCATTACAGATGATCTTGATGAAGGCCCGATAATAACGCAGGATGTCATACATATCGACCATACTTACGGACCGGAAGAGATGCGTCAGGCCGGAAGAGATGTTGAAAAGGTGGTACTTGCTAGGGCATTGAAGCTGGTTTTCGAAAACAGGGTTTTTATTAACGGCAATAAAACGATTATATTCGACTAAGGATAAAGGGCCAGAGGTAGGGATAAAGCCATATTCCGGTATTGGCTGCCACGTGAAAGATATAACCAGCCCAGATGCTTCCGCGCCATTCATATATGATCCCGAACATTATGCCGCCGGCAAGCTGAACCACAGACAGACTCCCGTGCATTGATGCGAAGAAGAGAGAAGAGACGGCAATCGCTGCAAATGCAGGCATGTACTGTCTGGCCAGTGACTGGATAAGGCCCCTGAAAAAAAGCTCTTCAACAAAAGGGCCGATTAAGCAGCCCACAATAAAGAACAGGAAGACATTGTTTACCTCTTGTTTCTTGAGAAGCATCCTCAGGATTCCTCCATGTACGGCGAGCCTTGATGCAAGGTCTGCAGAAAGGACCACGATACCGAAGGCTGCAATACAGCCAATCCCGATGATGGTTTCTTTTGTGACGGACTTTGTTTTTATGCCTGAACAACCGGAAGCCGTTCCAATAATTAATGCCGCCTGAATCAACCGGGCTGTCAAAGTGTAAAGCAGAGGGTCGATGCCGAGGTGTTTGTAGAAAAGCCTCATGGCGATCTCGATTATCGAAACTCCCAGGATTGCAATGATTCTCCTGTCCATTTAATGTTTATATATCAATTCAGGTGCTTATTGCCACATGGAGATGAGATAATCTTTACTGTTTGCGGCATCCAGACGGGAACATGATTTTTTCAACCGTAACTCTCGGCATGTCGGAACAACCAGGTCGCAGAAAAATCGCCCCCGAAAACCAAAAGGTAATCAATTACTCTCGTTATGCTTTAAATAATATACTTAGGCTAAAGTATTACCCAGTTCATCCGATAGATATTATAGAATCAAGGGAGGATATTATGATTGGAATGCTTAGAGCATCGGTGTTACTTGCAGCTTTAATATTAATTTCATCCACTTCTTTTGCTGAAGGCAACAACCCCTTGGGAATACAAATGATAGACTATTCATATGTATGTAATGTTGCAGCGGATTTGCAGCCATCACCGGGAAAAAGCTTTGAGTTGAATATAAGTGAACCGATTATTAAAAATAAACAGGTTGAAAGTATAAAAATGAAATCGGAACTTAATCAAAGAAACAAGGTATTATACAGTCATACGGAAAACCCTAGTGACTATATGCACGCTGTTCAGCAGGGATATGTTCCCTGGTGAGCAGTTTAAACACCCGGCTGCCAGGGCACAGTCTCATCAATAATCATATGTATTCATTCTGACCTTGGAAAATCGGAAGCATACTTTTCAATCCATTCTTCAGCAGCCGTTTCCGCGCTTATGGTGCGTCCTTCCTTGCGCTGAACTTCTTTTCTGTAATGTTCAATCTGGCAGATCTGCTCAATAATCCGGATGCGGTATTGAGTATCGCTATCGAAAAAATTCACCCCTACGTCAAAACCATCGTCTACTTTTTTGCACCATGCAACAACCCCTTTGGCCTTGAAAGCAGGTTTGATAACGGGAATACTGAGTATAAGCTGCAATCCGTTTGCAAGAGGCACCGACGATTTGAAACACAATCCACCTACGGAGATATTCTTCAGATTATTGATGCCGATAGTGTTGGAATCCTGGATACGGTATTTAATGGGAATATCTGACGGATGACGTATAAATTCTCTCATATATACCCCCTCCCTCATTACTCTTGGCTGTCTCATGAGATAATAATGAGTCGTTATGGCCGTGCAAGGCGAATTGGGTTCCGGAAAATATTTTTTTGCTGGATTCTGGAAGTATGTCGCTTATAATTATTTTTTATAAAGCTTTAATTTGTATGAGGAGGATACCTGATGCGTACAGTAAATACTGTTTTTCTGTGTGTGATAATCTCATTATTGACTGGTTGCCCCAAGGATGACGGCTATATTGCCTCCTGGCCTCAGAATCCCGTAGAATTAAGAGATTATGATGACTCCGTCACGCCCGGTTCTTTACGTCTGAAGGCTCAGGAATATGACGCCTGGCACCTGAAATGGCATCAGCCTTATTATGGAGGCTCTGTGCATATCCTCTTTAAGGATGATGCCAGGACTGAAGTTGAAGCCATTGACGGTTACGGAGACAGCACTATCTGGACAGGGACATATCTCGGCAGTCAGGCCTTCAGATATTATGTAACAGGCGATGTTCAGGCGAAATCCAATGTTTTGCGTATCGTAAATACCCTTTCTGGGCATCTGCACGTGACCGGGAAAACAGGTTACATTTCAAGGTACTGGGCACCGCAGGATTCTCTGGGATATCATGGCGATGATTGGTGCAGCAGGTCGAGCAGGTGTCATAAGGTCGATTCAGGCCCCTACACCGGGGATTTCTGGTGGGGGGAAACCAGCAGGGACCAGTACACAGGGTGGTTCTTCGGAATGGCCCTTGCCTATGATCTGGTCGATGATGAACAAATGCGCTCAATCATCCGCGAGGATGTTGGTACGGTCGTGACAACTCTTATTAAAAACGGCTGGAATATCATTGCCGAAGACGGCAAAAAGAGCCCTGTTGCCCCGGAGGTATTGCCCAGCATGAGGCTCAGTTTCTGCACGATCGGATACCATATCACAGGCGACGAGACGATGAGGAAGGAACTCAGCAAGATGCTCCTGAACTCCAACCGTGTTAACATCAAGGTGTCTGATATAAATTTCATGAACCGTTACACCCAATACTACGGGAATAACCTTGCCCATACGAACTGGTACAATCTCCTGAGGCTCGGAAGGGTCTATTTCAGCGAGGATGACTACAACTGGCTTCTGAGCGAGTTTAACAACTCTGTTCATACCTATACAAGACTTTCTCATAACCCGTGGTTTACCGGAATCTATATGGGACAGGGGGGATGGAAAAATAATCCCGATGTCGACTACTTCAACCAGCTTGTTCATGACCTTCTTGATTTTCACGATGTGCCGAATTATGAATACTACCTGCCAGCAAGAGATCCTTCAACGTACACCCTTGATCCAACCTCTGTAATGCTTGCCAAGATTTACGACGAACAGCCCTGGCTTGAAGAGATAATGGGAAATGTCGAGGCGCAGGCAAAAGAGGCATTTCCAGTCAAACAGCAATGTTCCGCCGGGTTCCAGTTTCAGAAAAATCCTTTCGAGATTAATGAATGCGGCACATATAATCCGAGGATGGTCCATTCTGGCGTAGATTACCTTGTGGCTTACTGGCTTGCGTGTTACCACAAGTTTTTGACAGCAGACATGTAGGAGGATGAGATATGCAAAATAATCTGCCCTGTTTTACAACCTGTTTTGATAACCGCGAACAAAACAGATCAGATCATTTCGGTATAAGCGTAAGCACATCTGTGTATTGAGATTTTATATTTTCATCACTGAACGGCATCGGGTATATTTTCCCGGTGATGAAATATTCAGCAGTCATGTCTTTGTAATGCGGGCTTGAAGGATTACCTGACTGACCCGGTACGGTAACGATGTAAGCAGAAGGATCGGAATCTCCGAAATTTACTATCATACGCATGACCGGGGTTTCAATAACTTCGAAAGAATCGTCTGTCCAGGAAAAGCCTGCCACATTGATAGTGGCCCAGTCACCGCCCGCAGGATAGGTGCCGGGATTGAAATAATCATCGAAAGCCCCGAATGGCAGCGAATTGGTTATATCGTGTTTGAATTCATAGTGAATCAGCTTTCCCCATTGCCAGTCTCTGGGGTCGGGTCCCATGTTCTTCTCGCAAAGGAGTACCGCATCGGCTAGTGATATGGCAAGTATATCCGCCTTGGTTTCCTTTTTCCCGGTCCTTATGTCATCCCAGAAAGGTGATTCCTTTCTTGAGAGGATATGGTCCTCCGGCGCGGAATAACCCATATTGTTTGATGATTCAAAAGATTTCCAGCCCGTGTCTCCATACGGCTTTGTCTCATTAAGGAATGTATTGGCGTTTTTGAGCTTTCCGGTAAGATTTCCGAAAGCTTTCCATTGAGCGTCTTCGGATGGCCCGAAGTCATCCATAAAGGTATTTATTGTTGCAGTATGGTAAAAGGCACCCATGACTGCGGCAAATATTGATGTCGGACTCATTACGCAGTTAAAGACCTTCGGGTCCAGAAGTTCGAGTGCTTTTCTGGCCTTTTCCTGATTCTTTGGCGAAAGGCGGTCAATTGCATTCCTGATTTCAGAAGCGGAATCACCTTCAAACAGCATTTTCTGAACCTTTGAGGCCATGATGGAATATCTGTCAACCTGCATGCTTATCATATCGCCGGTTGTCACGTTATTCATCGGGGCCAGCATCGTTTCTATTCTTTCAAATCTCTCTGGTTTTGCCCATGAATTCGATATCATTACAGGATAGTCCTGAGGGACAGTCATATTGTTTGCTGTTGCAAGAAAGCCTTTCGATGGGTTCATATCATGGGGCATCTTTTCAACAGGTACAACGCCTGTCCAGTCATACTCTCCATCCCAGCCCGAAGACGGGAACAACCCCCGGCCATTCTTTCTTAGCGGACATAAGCCGGAGACCTGCCAGGCTATATTATCGCTGTCGGCATATATGAAATTCAGGTACATGGCTTTGATATTCAATATGGCTTTATTCGCATCATAAATATTCTTTGCCTGGGCAAGCTTGTAAAATCCCGCATATGTATCTGATATTCCCTGAAACATCCATGAAAGAGCCAGACCATAATTCTTTGCATCGGGCATGATCACAGGAGAAAAAGGCAGTGTGCTTATATTGGTATTCAGAAGCGGGCCATGACACGTTGCTGAAATAACCTTCATTTCCGGTTTCTCAGATTTGATGCGAAATACTTCATTTCTCGTTTCTGCCGGCAGCCACTCTCCTTTATACAAGTACATGAGTTTGTTTTTGTCGGTTTTGAGTTTTTCTATGAACAGGTCCTCGGTATCGGCACATACCATGGTTACACCCCATGCCACATGCCCGTTATAACCCAGGACAACAACAGGAAGCCCTGGAATGAGGACGCCTCCTGCTTCATATCCCGGGCATTTGAGATGCATGATCATCCAGTTTGAAGGCGTTGTCGGAATCAGGTGCGTATCGTTGCATATTATTGATTTTCCGCCGAGTGTTTTTGAGCCCATAAGCGCCCAGTTGTTTGATGCCGGCAGAGATTTGGGTATTATGTTATCCAGGTAATTGGTTGAACTGTGCTTATCATTCATATCACCTGTCAAATCGTGGAAAGGAACGGAATCAAGCTTTTTGATTTCGTCTTCCGGAAGAGGGGTTCCAGGATATACGGGGAAGAGCCATGCTGTTTTTTCATATCCGAGCTGAGAGGCGATAGCCATGTAATCGAGCTCTTCATAGAGATTGTATGACAGGCCGTAACCTATTGCGCTGAAACAATACAGGCTGTCGGACGGTGTCCACGGATGAGGCGCGAAACCTGTTATGGCAAACTCTGCTGGAAGGTATTTTTTTGTTTTAAGATAGGTGTTTACGCCTTTTGAAAAGCTCTCAAGGGAAAGCAGGTATCTTTTATCCAGGGCAAGCAGGGTGTCGTCCACATATTTTTTTATTCCGAGAGTCCTGAAATAAATATCGGTTTGAAGCATGTCCTTTCCGGCTATTTCTGAAAGTCTGCCCTGCATGGCCATGCTTCTCAGATACATCTGCCACAGCCTGTCTGAGGCCATTGCGTAACCGGCTCCAAAAAAAAGGTCTTCCTCATTGTTCGCTTCGATATAAGGAATACCGAGGCTGTCCCTCCTTATAATGACTTTTTCCTTGATTCCTTCTATTTCAACAGTGCCTGAGGGTTTATCGACCGAGGCATTGAATCTTTTTTTCACCATTACGCAAGCGCTCATAATAATGCAGACGATGCAAAGCAATATTATCATTCTTTTCATATAATACCCCTGCGTGAACCGTAAAATATAAGGATTTTATGACAACACTGTCAGCATAAACCCATTACATGAACGAGATTCCTTTTAACATGGTCACAGGAAAGACATTTCTGAAGAAAGGATTGTAATCCTTGACATCTCGGGGGAGGTTAAGCCTCATCGAATTGGACCAGATAACCTGATTGCTCTTAAAATCAACAAGCAAGGCCAGAGAGTCAATATCATCCTTTCTCATGTCAATGATTTGAATTGAATCTGGAGAAGGGTTGGAAAAACCTACTCCGGTTTCATTTCCAATGATTTTGTTGTTCTTATCTCTCAGATATACCTGAGCCTGTCCTATAATAACGAGAAGGGCATCCGAACCCGTTCTGTCTCTAATCATAGAAAGGGATTTGATTATATTCTCATCCGGTTTGAATGAGCTGTTCCGGTTTTCACTCTTATTCGGCATATCGGCTGCCAGGGCAATTACTTTTGTAAGGGCCTCGTTATATTCTTTATCGTTATCCGATAAAGAAGGTGATACAAAGGGGGGGGTTCTGTTTTCAATAACGGTGCCTATTTTTACATCGACCCCGGTTTGATCGGTGATATATGATCCCACATAGGGTTCAGGGCATAAAACCGGAACTTTTTTATTCTTTTTGAGGTAGCTTTTAAACCCTGCAATGGCCTCCTTCTCTGCACTTATGGATTCGTTGAGAAGCAGTGCATGCATATGTTCGGCAACACATATATCTGCGAGAATGCCCACTTTTTTTATGGAAGTGAATGTCTTTGAAAAGTCATCTGATACGTCCACTCCATAATCCAGGGAAATAGTCTTTGTGTCTGCTTCAGGTCTGGTTTTGAGTGTTGTGCAGGATCCAAGCAGCATAATGATAAATGCACAAATTATAATTTGGACAAGCTTTTTATTCATGTTTTTTTCTCCCTTGATACTTAATTTGGTGGCACCTGACAGGATCCTGAATGTTTAACATCCTCAACCAATTTCGGTAAAGGCCCACATTTCATTTTGTCCTGTATAGAGACATATTATATCCAAAAAGTGAATATTTTCCATCGATAATGAATAAAGGGATTTCAGACACTTAATAGATTTAATTTGTTTGATATTAAAGTGTAAAATTCAATAGAAATTCCTCAAGATTTCCAATAAAAAAATTTGACAGAAATTTATATAAAATATTAAAGATTCCATAAGATACTTGACGATAATAAAACTTAAAAATTGTCATGCTCTTTAGGGAGGGTGTTGATGGAAGAAAAAAGAAAATATCCCAGGCGAAAACTAGGCTGTGCCGCGTTGTTCAAGGGGGGCACCCAGGCGCTTGAGAATGTCCGTATACGTGATATAAGCAGAGGCGGTATATTCGTTGAATCCCAGAATCCTACCTGCCATGGTGAAACTGTCATTATCAATATAGATGAATACAATATCGGCAGGGACCTCGGCATAAAAGGCATCGTGGTTAGAAACATTCCTGAATACGGTATGGGCATACAGATTTTATCTACTACAAACGATGATTATTTGAGGGAGTGGCTTTCCAGATAATCCGGCATTCTTGATTAAAAGGATTATTTAATCTCAGCCTTCAATTTTCTGTACATCTCATATGTAAGATTTTCCCACCTGCAGGGAAGGAGCGAGTTATTGTGAAAGAGCGGTTCCGATTCTATGGGGAAAGGGCTTACCTTGACTGCTTCCGGCCACAAAGGCGTTCCTGGAATCGGGGAATATTCTGCTATCAAGGGTCGTGCCCCGGTTGTCTTTACAAAATTAACCGTATCGATAACCTGCCTGATATCCTGCTTCGGCATGCCGCAAAGTACATATACCCCGATGTCGTTATCGGCATACCCGGCTTTATGGAGATTCTTTACTGCCAGGGCAAACTCCTGATTCGTAACCTTTGAACCCGTTGCAGTCTGTAAAGCCGAGTCTGAAGTCTCAAGTCCAAGCCTTATTGTCCTGAAGCCGGATTTTTTCATCAGCGTTGCAACTTCTTCACTTATTGAATTTGCATGAAGACCGTTCGGACAATGGAATTGAACCTTGATATCCCTTTTTATAATTTCTTCCATGAGGGGAATCGCTGTGAGTTCAGGCTCGTACAGGAGTGCATCATCATAAAATGCAAAATCCCTGATTCCCTTTGAGTTCCAGAACCCGATTTCATCGGCTACCATTACTGGGTTGCGCCTTCTGAATCCTTTATTTAAGATTTTTGATGCACAGTAAGTACATCGATATTGGCATCCCCTTGACGTCAGTATGCATACATATGGTGAGGATGTAAGGTCAAAAGCAGGATAGGGAAATGCGTCAAGGTCTGCGGTATCAAACAGGCGGGGCTTCTCGATATTCCATATCGAGCACAGGGTTTCAACAGCGCCTGCTTCACCTTCACCCTGAATTATCATATCGGCGCCTGAAAATCTCGATGCATGCTCGCCGAGAAGTGTCGCGTATATGCCGCCGAGAATAACAGGAATTTCTGCATATCTCTTTTTTATCCGCCTGATTGCATCGATTACACCTGGATACCAGTATGTCATGAGAGAAGTTACAAGAATCGCATCAGGTTCGGGAATGCCTTTAAGCCTTAAATCAAATTCATCAGGGTCAATCCCGTACCTGGAATAATTTCTCGGGAAGAAGGCTAGCGCCTGCGGTTTTTCGACGACCTTCCTCCTGAACTTTCCATGTCCTCCCGGTTTTCTGGGCAAAGGGTCTGCCTGAAGGCAGTCTATAAAGGTGATCTCACAGCCATAAGCCCTGAGCAGTGAGCCGATATAAAGAAGCCCAAGGGGCCTGGCCCACATGTCATAGGCGGCAAAGTCATAAATCCATGGATTGACAAGGAGGATATTCTTCCCCTTGAAAATCTCATTATCAATCTTTTTCTTTGTCACCTATTCCTTCAGCGTCTCAAATGCCGACATTACTGAATCGATTTCCAGGGCCTTTTTTGCCTTGGTCCACTTGAGTTCTTTAGCTGCGATGGAAGCGATATTGTCTATGACATCGGCACCGGGATTTCCAAGAGTGCATATGCCGGTTCTTCTGAAGAGGATGTCGGAAAGCCTTAACGCCATTTCATTTTTCAGTGAATAAACAGCCTCGGCAGTAATATCAGGGAGGCTGTCACAGACCTTTTCCAGTTTCTTCGGGGATGTCGCTATTACATCGAGATATCTGGTACCGTAGTTTCTGCAGAGATTCTCTATTATTTCATCCGGAAGTCCGGCAGGCCTTTTTATCTTTGCCCTTTCTACAAATGTAGAATATCTGGCTATGTCCCCTCCATAAAGCGGCGTGGTATGGGTCATACAGGGCAATGGCTCTTTTCCGAGCTTGCTGACTGTGAGGTCGACAAGCTGTGCGGCAAGGTTTCTCGATGTGGTATACTTTCCCCCAATGACTGTAATGAAGCCCTTTATCCGGTCATCCACCTCATGATCGTATATCTCATACTTGCGTGAGGCATCATATACTTCTACTTCTATGCTTGTTTCTTTTTCAACTATTGGCCTCAGTCCTCCATAATGGAAAAGCACGTCGGAGCGCTTTAAGTTTGCAGAAGGGTATCCTTCGTTAACCTCGCTTATGAGACCCTGGATATCGTTTTCAGTTACCTTGAAGTCATCGGGATTTCCCTTGAAGAGTTCATCCGTAGTACCGATGAGGCTGTGGCCTCTCCAGGGGATTATAAAGAAATGCCTGCCGCCCGGGGTCTGAAGGGTTATGGCCTTATCTTTGCCTATGGCACGAGTGATTATATGAATGCCCTTTGACCTGACAAGTCCATGATGAGTCTTTCCCTTGAGTTTGCCCAGCATAAGGTCAGCCCAGGGGCCTGTCGCATTGATTGTGACCCTGGAACGAATTGAATATTCCTCGCCTGACAGCACGTCACGTACTCTGACTCCGGTTATGGTGTCGCCTTCGTTGATAAGTTCAGTCACTTCAGTGTAATTTGCAGCTTCCGCACCGTATTCGACACCCGAGAGTATGAATTCAAGTGTCAGCCTTTCAGGCGAATACATCTGGCAGTCATGGTATATGACGCCTCCCTTGAGCCCTTCCTTTACAAGGCCGGGTGCCAGTTCAAGAATTTCTTCGGCATTTAATCTCTCATGCGCGGGGATTTTTCTGTCGTCGTCGTTAATCCATTTCCTGTCATATGCGAGCGAATCATAAAACACCATGGCCGATATTACTGCCGGAAGACCGCGCATTCCCCATCCGTAGGCTGGGAAAATAAAAGGCATCGGATATACGAGGTGCGGGGCTATCATTTCCAGTATGCGCCTTTCCTGCAGCGATTCCCTGACAAGGCCAAGCTCCATTGTCTTTAAATATCTGAGTCCTCCGTGTATGAGTTTGGATGTCGCAGCCGAGGTGGCTGCGCCAAAATCCGATTTGTCGATGAGTGCTGTTTTCAGGCCTCTTAAAGCCGCATCCCAAAGAACGCATGCGCCTGTTATGCCGCCTCCTATAACAAGAAGGTCATAGGTTTTTTCCGACAGGGCCTTAAGGTCTCTTTTCATTTTTTCCTCCGTATTTATAATCAGTACAGGATTCTTATCGTAAAAAATTGAAACAATCTGTAGCAATAAATTATGATTTTGTTGTCCGGTATTATCAAGTCTGCTATCAGCCACAAAAGGAGGCAGTTATGGATCTGGGGCTAAAAGGAAAATCTGCGGTAATAGCCGGTGCAAGCAGAGGACTGGGCTTCTCTATAGCAAAAGCTCTGGGCCTTGAAGGTGCCAGACTTGCAATATGTTCAAGGGACAGCGTCAATATCAATAAGGCATGTGATGAGCTGAAGTCACTTTCAATTGAAGCGATCGCCTATACCGCGGATGTCAGCAATCCGTCCGGGACAAAGGAATTTATTGAGAAAGCAGCGCAAGATCTGGGCGGAATAGACATCCTTGTTACAAATGCAGGAGGTCCGCCTGCCATGTCTTTTGAGGCAATAGACGACAACACATGGGAAGAGGGATTCCGGCTGAATCTTTTAAGTACAATCGTAATGATCCGCGCCGCAATCCCGTTCATGAAGGAAAAGAAATCGGGACGGATAATCAACCTCACTTCAATTGCCGTCAAACAGCCTATTGAGGGGCTTATCATTTCAAACACGGTGCGTGCAGGCGTTATTGGACTTGCAAAGACTCTCTCGAGAGAGCTTGCCCCGTTTAATATAACCATCAACAACATTCTGCCCGGCTATTTCATGACCGAGCGCGTCGAAAAGCTTGCAAAAAGCCTTGCCGGACTTAAAAACGTCAGACCTGAAGAAATTCTTGAGTTCTGGAAAAATGAAATACCGCTCAAACGTATCGGAGACCCGGACGAAATAGGCCATCTGGCTGCATTCTTGGCGTCTGAAAAGGCGGCCTATATAACAGGGACCTCGATCCCGATTGACGGCGGGTTCTATAAGGGGCTGATGTAATAAATTATTTTATTGATTTTTGACAAGCTTATTGAACGCCTTGTTTAAGTCTTTATCAAAACTGAATAGTTTGGCGTTCATGCCGGATGCTTTTGCAGCAGCGATGCAATCTGCTATGTCCAATGTGTTAAGAGAATAAAGTTTTAAGGCTAAAATAAGATCATTTTTATCGGCATTCGATATGCCCCTGTAATTAAGCAATTCTATAAGATGCTCTGATATTTCGGCACGCGGAATCTTATAGAGCTTGCCCAGCACATAAGCACATTCGGCAATGACACACTCAAGTATGACGGCATTTACCCTGCCCTCATATACTTTATCAAAAAAAACGTCTGCTTCAATATAATGCTCAGGGGCATCTTTAATCAGATAACGAAGAATTACATTAGTATCAGGAATTACGGTTTCTTTCATGCACTACCTCTTCCCACACCTTCTCCCTTGCTTTCTTTATCGGGATATACTCGTTCGAATATTTACTTAAAGCCCCACCAACTTTTCTTACGGGCCGTAGAATAAGAACTTGACCATCGGATTCAATCTCAACCGATTTTGATTTTAATATAGTTCTAAATTTAGCCGGTATGGTTATCTGTCCTTTTGATGTTATCGTTGCGGTAATTGCCATAATATATTTCCTCCTATATCCTTAGGTAATGAAAATAGAATTAGATGTCAAATAATAATTTGCAAGGCATTATATATATGCATTACCGATCTCTTAAAGTTCCTGCGCAACGTAGATATTTATCGTTTTTTGACAGTCGAGGCATTTGTGCAGGAATCTTAGACTTTTCAATAGCCTGGTGCGCAAGTGTTGTCTTGCATGTCTGGTGCGGCCCTGAGAGTATTTGAATAAAACGCCGATGTTCATGAAGACGTGTCTCTTGTAGGTCATACAACCCCAGCATGTTTTTTTGCTCAATACGTTGAGTAAAAATACTCAAGATTGTGAGCAGATTTCAAAAAGGGACTTTTGTCTTTAAAAAA